>JAFADM010000128.1 GCA_023424865.1 Bacillota bacterium
TAGGAATAGGTTGTGTCCTCAATGGTGTCATGCAAAATGCCCGCAGCAATAGAACTCTCATCCATTTCCAGCTGGGCCAGGATTATACCGACCTCCAGAGGATGAATAATGTATGGATCTCCGGATACCCTTTCCTGTCCCTGATGGGCTGTTTCGGACAGATTATATGCCTTTTCTAACATTTCCAAATTGGCATCCGGTTTATAGCTTTTTACAATTTCCTTCAATTTAAGGAATTGTTCCATCATTGTTAATGCAATCCCTTTTTCTGATATTTTGCTACATAGGAGAGCAGCTCAGATTCTCCAAGATCCACTTTTACAGTGCCGGGTGTTATCTCAACACTGTATCGGCCATCCTTATCCAGGCTGAAGCTCATAATTTCCAGCTCATCAAAAACCAGAAAACCAAGAAACAGCTTAAAATAATTCATAGACCTGCCGGACTTTTCCTGTATCAGTCTGGCATGCCGAAAGATGTCCGAAAGACTAAACACATTTTGCTCAAGCTTCTGCATATATCTGTATATGACAGCAAGGTCGTCCCTGTTTACAAGAACATCCTCGTCCTTAAGAAAATTGTCAGTAATCCCATTATAAAGCCATTGTTCTTCACAATCAAGACATTCCACCCGTTTGGCGGCTTCTGACAAAAACCGGTTCTTATTGAGATCCCTTTGGTTTAAGCGCATATCGGCTATTCGGAGCTGCAGGAGCTCCTTTCCCTGCCAATAGTTAATCTCAAGATAAAAGGCCAGATCCACCCTTGCGCCAGGGTAAAGATGGGTTTCCAGGTCACCGCTGTTAAAATAAACGGCGGGCACAAGCTGTCCATTTATCAGGAATTGAAGCCTTAAATGGCGGTTATTGCCGATTTTTTTCTTATCCCTAATTTCAATGTTTTGAGCTAAAAGCAGCGGAACAGGGTTTCCGCATCCGCAGGGCTCCAATAATCCCAGCCGTTTTGCTGTTTTAAGGCTTAAATCCCTTTCTTCTACCTGGAGATGGATGTCCAGCCGTGCTTTAAGCATGCTATCGTCCATATGAGCTTCGGCGTATTGATTGATGCTTCGCCGAAAGGCTTCCACCGAATCCGGCAAAAGGGTAATGCCCCCGGCCTGCTCATGGCCGCCAAATTTCATAAGAAAAACAGAGGAATCCTCCATGGCCTTAAAAAGGTTGAAGCCCTCCACACTGCGGCCCGAACCAATAGCCTTTTCCTCGGCAAGGGACAAAACAAAAGCAGGCTTATGGTAACGCTCTACAAGCTTTGAAGCGACAATACCCAATACACCGTGGTGCCATTCCCTTCCGCCTACCACAAGAACCCGGTCCCGACGGAAAGCAGGATCCCCTTCAATGGTTTCCACGGCCTTTAAATAAAGTGTGTCCTGAACCTCCTGACGGCGGGTATTGGTCAGCGAAAGGGTCACGGCTATTTTTTGAGCCGTTTCCCCATCCTCCGACACAAAAAGCTTAACAGCCTGCTTGGCATCACCCATGCGGCCTGCCGCATTGATTCTGGGGGCCAGGGCAAAGGAAATACGGAAGGCGTCCACTCCTTTATCTCCCTGTACGGAAGTTGCGTCAACTAAAGCTCGGATTCCAGGTATGGGCTCCTTATTTATTTTTTCCAGACCCCAGCGTACAATACGGCGATTTTCACCTGTGAGGGAAACAATGTCCGAAACGGTGGCCAAAGCAGCCAAATCCAGATATTCGCGATATACAAAAGGCATGCCCATACGGATTCCTACGGCATGTACCAGCTTTAAAGCCACTCCGGCACCGCACAAAAACCGAAAGGGATAGCCATTACCGGGAATATGGGGATTGAGCAGGGCCAAAGCCCGGGGGGCATAATCCTCATGCCACTGATGATGATCCGTTATTATAATATCAATGCTCCGGCCGCTTTGCCGGCAGCGGGCAAAGATTTCTTCAGTCTGCACACGGGCTGTTATACCACAGTCCACCGTAATCAAAAGATCATAACCGCCTTCACAGATATGTGCTATGCCCAACTCCGATATGCCGTAGCCTTCATCTACCCTATCCGGAATATAGTAGTTGGCTTCAAGGCCTAAACGGGCAAAAAAGCGAACTAAAATGGACGTAGCCGAAACCCCGTCCACATCATAGTCACCGTAAACAAGGATTCTCTCCCTGTTTTTAACGGCATTTTCTATACGTTCCGCTGCTACATCCATCCCATCCATCAAAAAGGGATCATGAAACCCTTCAGAATTGGGAGCTAAAAAATCGGACCTTTCATCCCCGTCATCTAAGCCTCTCTGGAACAAGAGCTTGTCCAGCAAATCCGGCATATACCCATTGACGGTTTTGTCCGCAGGAAGAGCAGGGTATTCACGCACCTGCCATTCCATGGTGTTTCCTATGTAAAAGTTCTCCATCACCACAACCATAATATAAAAGCCCGAAGTCACTGCTTCGGGCTTATTACATTATCCCAAAATTCTTTTAACGACCGCATTAACAAGGTTTCCGTCTGCTTTGCCTTTAACTTTGGGCATTACCAGCTTCATCACCTTGCCCATATCCTTAGCTGTCGTTGCGCCTGACTCTTTAACCGCTTCCGAAACAATAGCCTCAACCTCTTCCTCAGTTAACTGAGCAGGCATGTATTGCTGAATAATCTCAATTTCTTTTTTGCAATTATCAATAAGCTCGGTACGTCCGCTTTTTTCAATATCAGCAAGAGCGTCCCTTCTGCTTTTTAGCTCTTTAACAAGAACCTCAACAATACCTTCGTCTTCAAGAGTGATGTGCTTATCCTTTTCAATTTGAAGTATCGCTGAACGAATGAGCTGGACCGTATCCTTGCGGATCTTATCCTTATCCCTCATGGCGTCCTTCATGTCGTTTAAGAGTTTTTCCTTCAGGGACAAAAGTCATCTCCCCTTACTTTGTTTTACGCTTCCTCGCAGCCTCGGATTTCTTTTTGCGCTTTACGCTGGGCTTGACATAGTGTTCCCTCTTTCTAACTTCCGCGAGAACGCCGGCCTTTGCACATTGTCTCTTAAACCTTTTCAGCGCACTGTCAAGGGATTCGTTCTCCTTAACTCTAACTTCAGACACATCTATCCCTCCCCTCTGTTACGTACCTAATGACGTGCCGGGGGATTTATCCAGTCAGTGTGAATGGTAAACCATATTACAGCACGTATTATATTATATAATAGGGCCTTAAACAGCGTCAACATTTTTTTCCGTCTTTAGCTGATTTCGACCCCATTTTGGCAAAAACGAGGATCAAATTAATTTTTCTCCCATTGGGACTCCGCCTAAAACATGGTAATGCAGGTGAAATACGGTTTGTCCGGCCTCTTTTCCGCAATTGACAATGACCCGGTAACCGGATTCCTTTACGCCCATGAGCTCCGCCACTTTCTGGATACCTCGGTGGACGGCTGCCACACTTTCCAAATTATCCTCATTAAGCCCATTCAAGGAATCAATGTGATTCTTTGGCACTACCAGCACATGAACCGGTGCTGCCGGACTAATATCCTTAAAGGCGTATACCGCTTCATCCTCATAAACCTTGGCAGAAGGAATTTCACCCTTAATAATTTTACAAAACAAGCAATTGTCCGCCATACCCTCGTCCTCCTTTACTTGTGGTATTTAGCCTCCCAGTACGGATAGAGCCTTTTCCCTAGCCGCCTTTAAGGCCGCATCCATACCTTCGGGATTTTTCCCGCCGGCCTGGGCCATATCAGGGCGTCCGCCGCCTCCGCCGCCGCAAAGAGCCGCCGCTTCCTTAACCAGGTTGCCGCTGTGTATTCCTGCTGCAACGGCGTCCTTGGTGGCCGAAACAATGAGATTGACCTTGTCGTCCTTGTAGGAAACCAGGATAACCACGCCGGATCCAATTCTATTTTTCAAATCATCCGAGGCGGTACGCAGGGTATTCATATCCTGGCCCTCCAGCTTTGCTGCCACAATCTTAAAGCCCTTTACCGTACCGGCGCCGGATACCACGCTGTCCAAAGAATCCATAAGGATTTTGGTATTGACGCTCTCAATTTCCTTGCGGGCAGATTTCACTTCATCGTTGAGTGTTTCGATTCGGCGAACCAGATCGTCGGTACCTGTCTTGGCCGCTTCCGCCGCCAGCTTAAGCTGATCCTCTTTTAAGCGGTAATAATTAATCGCACCAAGACCGGTTAAGGCCTCAATACGGCGAACACCCGCGGCAATACCGCTTTCACCCAGAATTTTAATAAGTCCGGCCTCACCGGTGGCATGAAGATGTGTTCCTCCACAAAGCTCCATGCTGTACTCCCCGGCACGAACCACTCGGACCGTTTGTCCGTATTTTTCACCGAAGAGGGCTTTGGCGCCGCTCTTTTTGGCTTCATCCACATTCATTTCCGCAACGACTACCGGCAGGTTCTCAAGAATTTTTCCGTTAACCTCACTTTCGATAGCGGAAAGCTGTTCAGAGGTTATGGCAGAAAAGTGTGTAAAGTCAAAGCGCAGGCGTTCGGGTGAAACAAGGGAGCCAGCCTGATTGACATGATCTCCAAGTGTGTTCCTGAGGGCCTGATGAAGAAGGTGGGTAACGGTATGGTTACGTGCAGTGGCAAGGCGCCTGTCCTTGTCGATAGCGGCGGTTACTCCGTCGTTTACCTGTACGCTGCCGCTTTGAACCTTACCGATGTGAAGGAATTTGCCGTCAACGGTTTTATGGCAATCCTCCACAAGCATTTTAAACCTGTCGTTATAAATAATTCCTATATCGCCGGTCTGACCGCCGCTCTCACCGTAAAAGGGCGTCGTATCCAATACGAGGGTGGCTTCATCGTCCTGTTGAGCATTATCGGCAAGCGCCCCTTCATGAATTATAAAAAGCACCTTGGCCTCAGCGGTGTCCTGGCTGTAGCCGACAAAGCGTGTGGAAAGGCTCTTATCCGTATTGGCGAAGAGGTCCTTCTCCCAGGCCGAGCCTTCACGGCTCTTATGAGCCTCACGGGCCTTATCCTTCTGCTTCTTCATTTCCGTATGGAAGCCTTCCTCATCGACGGCAAGGCCGTTTTCATCGGCAATCTCCCGTGTGAGATCCAGGGGAAATCCGTAAGTATCGTGGAGCTTAAAGACCATTTCGCCGGTAAGCGTATCGGAACCCTTTTCACGAACCTGAGCAAGGTATTCCTCAAGAATAACCGAGCCCTGATCCACCGTGGCGTAAAAACGCTCTTCTTCAAGACGGATTACCTTTTTTATATAATCCTGCTTTTCCCTGAGATTGGGATAGGCGTCTCCAAAGCAATCAATGACCGCATCGGCCATTTCGGTGAGAAAGGTACGGCGAAGGCCTAAAAGACGGCCATGGCGTGCAGCTCTTCTTAAAAGTCTGCGAAGAACGTAGCCCCGACCTTCATTGGAGGGAAGAATTCCGTCGGAAATCATAAAGGTAACACTTCGGCTGTGATCGGTAATAACTCTTAAGGAAACATCCTTTTTGTATTCCTTGCCGTATTCGGCTCCGGTAAGGGCCGAGATTTTTTCCAGTATGGCTTTTATGGCGTCTACCTCAAAAACCGTATCCACGCCCTGCATGACGCAGGCCAGACGCTCCAGCCCCATTCCCGTATCAATGTTCTTATTTTCCAGCTCCAGATAGGTTCCGTCGGCCTGACGGTCAAACTGGGTGAAAACGTTATTCCACACCTCAATAAAACGGTCGCAGCTGCAGCCTACCGTACAGTCAGGCTTTCCGCAGCCCTTGTTGGGACCCCGGTCAAAAAAGATCTCGGAGCAGGGGCCGCAGGGGCCTGTGCCATGCTCCCAGAAATTGTCTTCCTTGCCCATGCGGAAAATCTTTTCCGGGGGAAGGCCCACGTCCTTATTCCAAATATCAAAAGCCTCGTCATCCTGATGATAGACGGTGACATACAAAAGGTTCTCCGGAATTTCCAGAACCTTGGTCATAAACTCCCATGCCCAGGGAATGGCTTCTTTTTTAAAATAATCGCCAAAGGAAAAATTACCGAGCATTTCGAAGGATGTCAGGTGGCGAGCAGTTTTCCCTACGTTCTCTATATCTGGAGTACGAATACATTTTTGGCATGTGGTTACACGCTTCCGTGGCGGAACCTCCCTGCCTGTAAAATAAGGCTTTAGAGGTGTCATTCCCGCATTGATTAAAAGAATACTGGGATCGTTTTGCGGAACCAGCGAATAGCTGGGCAGACGCAAATGGCCCTTGCTTTCAAAAAATGACAGGTACAGCTCTCTTAGTTCATTCAATCCTCTTTTTTCCATGACGGATCGTTCCTCTCCACAGTAAATCAGTACCTTGACCAAGACGCCTCCGAAGAGGTCTAATCCGGTGCTAAGGGGTATAATGCTCCTTAAAAAGAATGGGTTTTCATACCATGTAAAAACGTCATTCAATTTATTAGTATACCCGTATCAGAAGCTTTACGTCAAGAAATTGTCAGCCATGGATTTTACCTGTGTTTTCCCGTATGAATTCATACACACAGGAAAGCCGTGCTCTCTTTGAACGGTAAAGTCTGTTCCGTTCAGCAGGCTCTATTCATCTCCCTTTCCAGTAATCGAGTTCGAAGCCTTGTAAAATCCTTGGCAAGCATAGCCTGTAAGGAGATTGACACTGCAAATTCCAAACTCGAGACACTTAAAAGAACTCTTTAAATAAGAGCCTGGCTGATTTATAATTACATCTATGAAGATTGATCGTTTGTTGGAAACAACCCTCCTGCTTTTAAATAAGGGATCCGTAACGGCGGGTGAGCTGGCCCGGCGTTTTGGTGTGTCCACCCGAACCATTTACCGTGATCTGGATATTCTTTCGGCAGCCGGCGTTCCGGTCTATGCCAATAGAGGCGCAGGCGGAGGAATAGCCCTCCTTGATAACTATCTCCTTCCAAAAACCATCGTTTCCAAGGAAGAGGGGGAAAGCATTCTTTTTTCTCTTCAATCCTTGAAGGCTACCCAATATCCGGAGACAGATCGTATTTTGGAAAAGCTGGGAGCTTTGTTCCGCAATGCCTCCACCGACTGGATCCAGCTTGATTTTTCACCTTGGGGATCCAACCCCAACGAGCAAAACAAGCTTTCCCACATTAAAACAGCTTTGTTAAACCGCCGGGTTCTAAAATTTGAATATGTAAACACACAAAACATACGGGGCGAACGAACCATTGAACCTCTCCGCCTTATTTTCAAGGCCAGGGACTGGTATCTCTGGGGTTTTGACAAAGATAAGCAGGATTTTCGTCTGTTCCGTCTTTCACGTATTAAAGCCCTGAGCCTTGAAAACGAAACCTTCCTTCCCCGGAAAGAGCCCGTTGCGTCCCCTCCCCCTTCAAGCCCTCAGGGGGATTCGGCCCCTCCTGCCAATGCCCGTGCTCCTGTTATGGTGGATCTGGTGCTGAAATTTCAGGCGCAGGCCCTTCACCGTTTATACGACGATTACAGCGATCACTTTATCCAGAGAAACGCCGACGGCACCTTTACCCTTAAGATTCAGTTTCCTGAGGATGAATGGGTGTACGGCTACATTATGAGCTTCGGGCCTATGGTTACGGT
>JAFADM010000172.1 GCA_023424865.1 Bacillota bacterium
ATCCCTTTGGCTTTGGTGTGGACAAGGAGGATTTCCACAAGCGGGATCTTTCCGAAGCCAAAAGGATTGTAGCCACACTGTATGATTTGGGTGTAAGGCTGGTTAATATTACGGGGGGCAATCCCTATTACAATCCCCATGTTAACCGTCCCTATGACCTGGGAACCTATACACCGCCCTTCCATCCCCTTGAGAACGTGTATAAGCTTCTGGATTCGGCCCGCCAGATTAAGGCGGCGGTACCCGCAATGACCATCCTGGCAACAGGCTTTACCTGGCTTCGGGAATATGGCGCCAATATGGCTGCCGCCTGTGTTGAAAAGGGCTGGTTCGATTTGGCTGGTTTTGGCCGTCAGGCCTTTGCCTATCCGGATTTTGCAGCGGACATAACCGAAAAGGGCGGCATGGTTCGAAGCAAGTGCTGCATCACCTGCAGCAAATGTACCGTTATCATGCGTGACGGTGGCACCACCGGCTGTGTTATTAAGGATTCCGAGGTTTACCTGCCCATTTACAACAAGGGCAGAGAGGGCAAGCCTGCGCTTACCATGGAGCGTCCCGGTGAAAGCATTGATCCGGAAAGACCCGTAAGCGAGATATTTTAACAGGTTTTAATAGATTTTAACAGGTATTTCAAAAAGGTGAGTGGTTTGTGCCGCCATTAAAGCGGCGGAAATGGAGAATGTATGAAAAACGCAATCATTACCGGGGGCGCTAAAGGCATTGGCCTTGGCATAACCAAAGCCCTTTCCCGGGATGGCTTTAGAGTTGTTGTGTTTGGACGCCAGCCCTATGAGGCAGTTAGCGAAAACTTAAAGGAGCTTGAAAACTGCGAGTATGTGCAGGGTGATATTACTTCAGCAGAGGACAGAGCGCGGCTTATCGCGGCCGCGGGCACAGTGGATGTTTTGGTGAACAATGCCGGGGTTGCACCCAAGGTGAGAGCCGATATCCTGGAGCTGGACGAAGAGGGTTACGACTACGTGATGAATATCAATTTAAAGTCTTCCTTTTTCATGACCCAGGCAGTGGCCAAAAACATGTTGGAAAACAAAACCGAGGGCATTATTGTAAACGTTTCTTCGGTGAGTGCCTACACCTCTTCGGTAAACAGGGCCCAGTACTGCCTATCCAAGGCGGGCATCAGCATGTCCACCCTCCTTTATGCGGACAGGCTTGCCGAATACGGCATCCGTGTTTATGAGGTAAGGCCCGGCATTATCCGCACGGATATGACCAGCACCGTTACCGAAAAATACAACAAGCTCATTTTTGAGGACGGCATTACACCCATACGCCGCTGGGGTGAGCCGGAGGATGTGGCAAAGGCCGTATCGGTTCTGGCTGGAAAAGCCCTGCCTTTCTCCACAGGAGAGGTTATTAATGTGGACGGCGGGTTCCATATCCGCAGGCTTTAAGCGTGTTAAAGCCCTGAATTTAACCTTATCCTACCCAGGAAGGATGAAAAGTAAATGGAACATGAAGTTGTCCAATTAGGCGGGATATCGGTTTTAGTGGTATCCGTGAATACCTTGATAGTGGGAAGCGGAGCGGCAGGCTTCAACGCTGCCGACAGGCTTTATGACTTCGGCCGAACCGACATTGCCCTCGTCACCGAGGGGCTGAACATGGGAACCAGCCGGAACACGGGCTCCGACAAGCAGACCTATTACAAGCTGACCCTGGCGGGGGAGGGCTCCGACAGTGTGCTGGACATGGCCAAAACCCTGTTTGAAGGAGGGGCCATGGACGGGGATTTGGCTCTTTGCGAGGCTGCTTCCTCCATCCGGTCCTTCTACCGGCTTGCGGAAATCGGCGTCCCTTTTCCCCATAACGGCTTTGGGGAATATGTGGGCTACAAAACGGACCACGACCCCAGGCAGCGGGCTACCTCGGCAGGGCCTCTTACCTCCAAATTCATGACGGAGCGGCTTCAGGTCCAGATAGAAAAAAAGGCCATTCCCATCTTCGATGGCTACCGGGTTATCCGTGTGCTTACCTATGAGGGGGAGTGCAGGGGGGTATTGTGCCTTAACACCAACGGCCTTGCGGAAAAGGATACCCGGTATGTTCTTTTTAATACAACCAATGTGGTGTATGCCACCGGAGGCCCGGCAGGGCTTTATTCCCGTTCTGTCTATCCCGAAAGCCAGAGCGGAGCAACGGGCCTCGCCCTGGAAGCGGGAGCTGAAGCCAAAAACCTGACGGAATGGCAGTATGGCATTGCCTCCGTAAAGTTCAGGTGGAATTTATCGGGAACCTATCAGCAGGTGCTGCCCCGGTACATTTCAACCGACTTGAACGGGGGAGACGAGCGGGAGTTTTTAGACCCCTACTTTACCGACAGCGGCAAAATGCTGGATGCCATTTTCCTTAAGGGCTACCAGTGGCCCTTTGATCCCAGAAAGCTTTTAAATTGGGGATCTTCCCTCATTGATGTTTTTGTCTATAACGAAACCCAGATTAAGGGACGCCGGGTTTTCATGGATTTTACCCGCAATCCCTCCCGGCTTAAGACGGACTTCTCCAACCTGGGTTCTGAGAGCTACTCCTATCTGGAAAAATCCGGAGCCTTGTTCGGAACACCCATTGAACGTCTGGCCCACATGAACGGACCGGCCATTAAGCTTTATAAAACCCATGGCATCGATTTAACCTCCGAGCCTCTGGAAATTGCCGTCTGTGCCCAGCACAACAACGGGGGCCTGTCCGGCAACCACTGGTGGGAAAGCAATATCCGGGGCTTTTTCCCTGTAGGGGAGGTCAACGGCTCCCACGGCGTCTACAGGCCCGGTGGCAGCGCCTTAAACGCGGGCCAGTGCGGCAGCTTGAGGGCTGCCCAGTACATAGCCGCCCAAAGAGGAGAAACACCCTTAAGCGTGGAGGACTTTATCCTTAAGGTGGGAGAGCTTGCGGCAAAGCGCATTGAGGAAGGCGAAGGCCTTTTGAAAGGCCTCAAAGCCGCAGCCGGAAAAGGAGATGCTGGCAAAGAAGAGGGCGAGGATGTCCTGTCTATGCGCAGAAAGATCTCGGAGCGTATGAGTGCCTATGGCGCACATATCCGTACTCAAAGCGATCTGGAAAGCTTGTACGGTGAAGCACTGGCCGATTGGAAGGGCTATTTTGAAAAAACAAGGCTGTCCCATATCCGGGATTTGCCCATTGCTTTTTCCAATTACGATCTTTTGGTGGCCCAGTGCGCTTATGCCTATGCCATGCTGGATTATATCGACCAGGGAGGCCGCAGCCGCGGCTCCTACCTCATTTCCGATCCGGAGGGAGAGCTTCCCCACGATCAGCTTTCCGAAGCCTTCCGCTTCTCTCTGGAAGGACAGGAAAGAGGCGGCTTTATTCAGGAAACCCTTCTCTATGAGGGCCTTCCCATTTGCAGCTGGCGCAAGGTCAGGGACATTCCCCAGCCGGACAATTGGTTTGAAAACGTCTGGAATGCCTATCAAAACGGAGCTATTTACAAATAACAGGGTCTTAGGGGCGTGGAGGGCCGTATTCGGTGGTTGCCTTAAGGCAGCGTGTTAAGATAACATAAAAATGATTTCGCCCTTTTTGAGGGCCTTTCAATGTCATCGCGTATAAAGACACGGATTGCCGGAGGAATAAACACTCCGGCAATCCTTAGCCTCAAGCAGGCCAGGGAGTGTTATGCGCTCCTAAAAAACATGGAAAGAATGTGAAGGCCATAAAGGTTAAGCAACGGTTACATTGGCGAGTGAAGCTCAAGCCCGGCGAAAAGCGAATACTTAACATTGCCTTGCCGGCTGTTTTCGAACAATTGCTGCTTCTGATGATAGGTGTGTACACCACCTTTTTTGTAGGCAAACTGGGCAACGAATACATAGGCGCCGTAGGCTTCATTAACACCCTCCTGATGTTTTTCCAGACCATTTTTAATGCTCTGGCTATGGGTGCTACCGTGGTCGCCTCCCATATGAAGGGGGAAGGGGAAGAAAAGCATGTCGGAAAAATGCTCAACCAGTCCCTGCTTTTTTCCGTAGGCCTTTCTCTTGCGGTCATTGCCATTGGTTATTCCTTGGATGAGACTCTCATAGGTTTTTTGGTTAATAGTCCGGATCCACTGGTTCCCAAATATGCTCTGGAGTATTTTGACGCCACCTTTTTTTCCTTGATTTTCATTGTTATTGATATTACGGTTACGGCGGCTTTAAGAGGTGTGGGCAATACACGGCCTACGCTTTATGTTTCCATGGTTATGAATGTCCTTCAAATTCTCTTGTGCTCCACCCTCATTAACGGCGTGGGAAGCTTTATCCCCGCTTTCGGCCTTAAGGGTGCCGCCATAAGCATTGTGGTTGTAAGGGCTGCCGGAGCGCTTATAAAGCTTGCCTTTGTGCTGACGGGGCGGTTTGGCCTTAAGCTTACCTTGGGCTTCCGCTTTGATTTAAAGATGATGCGAAGGGTTATTGTTATAGGCCTTCCCGCTCTTGTGGAGCAGTTCTTTTTCCAGGGAGGCTTTCTCTTAATCAGCTCCATTGTGTCGTCCCTCGATTCCGCAGCCTTCGCGGGCTACCAAATTGGCGGGAACATCAACGGCATCCTTCAGGTTTTTGTGCTTGGCTTCCAGATTGCGGTGGTCGCACTTATCGGGGAAAGCCTGGGGCGCAAAAAACGCCAGCTTGCCCGCTATTACTTAAGCCGGGTAACAAAAATAAGCCTTATTGCCATGAGCGTGCTCTCGGTTATTCTCATAGCCCTTTCAAGGCCGGTGGTGGGGCTCTTTTCCTCTGAGGCCGACGTTATCGGCTACGGCCTTTTTTATGTCATCCTGTTTGCCGTTACATCGCCCCTGGCGGTGCTTATTATCCTGTATTCCGGCGCTCTGCGCGCGGCAGGGGATGTCCTCTACGCCATGGTAACCACCCTTGTGGGTATCTGGCTTTTCCGCATCGCTTTAACCTA
>JAFADM010000297.1 GCA_023424865.1 Bacillota bacterium
TGCAATAAAATGTGCGTTTTTTGCTATCGCGGAGGAATTTTATGTTTGAAGCAGCTCCCAATCCGGTGGATGTGGCCTATCATAACAGCCTTGTTGAGCCGCCTGTGGGAAGGCATTTTCACAATGCTCATGAGATTATTCTGGTCACAGAGGGCCGGGTCCGGTATCAAATAAATCACTCCTTTTATGAGGTTGAAAAAAACAGTCTTCTCTTTATCAGTAACCTTGAGATTCATGAGCTGCAAATACTTGAGCATCCCTACAAACGTTATTTTATCCTGATTAATCCGGATTATTTTCAATCTCTGGTGGGAAATCCTCTTCTCACCGCTCTATTCAAGCACCGTCCCGGCAATTTCAAGCACAGCCTGCCGCTATCCAATGAAGAGTTTGATTTTTTCATGAACCTCTTTCAGACGATGGGTAACGAAACCTCCCAAAAGAAAGAGCTGTGGCAAAACGCGGTGGGTGCCCTCATAAATCAGTTTCTCATCACCTTATACCGTTCTCATACGGATTTTTTTCCTGCCACCATGTCCGATGGTGCAGCACAGAAAATACTTGAAATTCAACACTATATTGAAGCTCATTATTCTGAGGAAATCAGCCTTTCAGCCCTTTCCAGGCAATTCTACGCCGATTCATGCTATATTTCCCGTTTGTTCAAGAAAATAACAGGATTCACCTTCAAGGAATATCTCATTCTTTACCGCTTGTCCAAAGCCAAGGAGCTCTTAATTCAAACCGGTATGGATGTTACTCGCGTGGGACTTGAATCCGGGTTTTCAAATGTAAGTCATTTTATCCGCATGTTTAAAAAGCACGAAAACGAGACACCTTACCAGTACAGGAAAAAGCTCGCAAATCACCCCATAAGTCGCCCTGTAAAAGCATTTAACCAGATATAAGGCCTCACTTTTCCCCGGTTGTAAAGAATGCCCGCTTTTTCTTATTTCTGCAGCTCCGCGCTCAATTTTATACTGTCAGAGCGTTTTGTATAAGGCAAAAGAATTTACATAAGCTAAAGATCGATATTTTTTAGTACAGGCATTTTGTTTGCGAGGAGAAAAATGGAGATCAAACGGCTTAAAAGAAAAAAACTAGAAACCAGTTTAAGGAAGAGGCTATCCGTCTCCGCTGAGGAAAATGTCTCTTACTTTAAAAAGCTTTTTGGCGAGGATGACACCCTTATTATACGTTACTTTGAAAATGTGAAGGATCCGGAAGTCAAAGGCTATATCCTGTTTATTAACGGCATGGTCAACCGGGAGGAAATTTTCCGAAGCATTTTGGAACCCGTTATTCAAAATCCTGTCCTGCACATGGAGGCGGGACTTCTAAAAACCCTTCAGGACAGTGTGATCAGCGCCGGCGACATTGAAAAAACAGGACAAATCAATAAAATAATGAATAGTCTTCTTAACGGGAATACCATTTTTATTTTAAATGGCTTTAATGAAGCCTTCGTTATTAATACCAAAGGCTTTCAGATGCGGAGCGTAACGGAACCGGAAGGCGAAAGGGTGCTGAGAGGTCCCCGTGAAGGCTTCATAGAACCTCTTTTGGTCAACCTCGCCCTCCTTCGAAGAAAGCTTGAAACAACCGATCTGAAATATGAATTCATGAAGCTAGGCAGGTACTCGCAAACAAAGCTGTGTATTTGTTATATAAACGGTGTCGCCAACCCACAAATTATCAAGGAGCTTAAGCAACGTCTCAAAAAAATTGATATCGACGGCATCGTAGCCTCAGGCTATATTGTTGAGCTCATTAAAGATGAACCCTACTCTCCTTTTAAAACCATGGGCAGCACGGAGCGCCCCGATGTTGTGGCTGCCAAGCTTCTGGAGGGGCGAGTGGCAATAGTGGTGGACGGCACTCCTGTTGTTATTACCCTCCCCTTTTTGTTCATTGAGCATTTTCAAGCCAATGAAGATTACTACATTAACTTTTATTTTTCAACCATAAACAGGCTGCTTCGCATCATTGCTTTTATAATTACAGTCAGCGTGCCGGGGGTGTATGTGGCCTTGCTCACCTTTCACCAGGAAATGATCCCAACCCCCCTGCTCCTTAGCATTTCTTCAGCCAGGCAAGGGGTTCCCCTGCCCACCATAGTTGAAATTCTTATTCTGCTTTTTGTGTTTGAAATTCTCCGGGAAGCAGGCATTCGCATGTCCAACAGTATTGGTCAGGCCCTCAGTATCGTAGGTGCGCTTGTTCTGGGACAGGCATCGGTTGATGCCAAGCTTGTCAGCGCCCCAGTGGTTATTGTTGTGGCTCTTTGCGGTATAACCGGTCTTATCACCCCCAGAATCAAGGGCGCAGCCATCACCTTTCGTCTGCTTCTTTTGCTGCTTTCAGCGTATATGGGGCTCTACGGCTTTATATTCGGTGTTTCAGGCATTCTCATTCACCTTTGCCAGATACGCACCTTTGGCATCCCTTATTTAATTGATTTAACCTCCATGGATCTTAAAGAGTTTAAGGACACGGCTATTCGTGCTCCTTTGTGGTTTATGAATAAACGGCCTCTGTTTATCAGCAACAATCGGACACGACAGGGAAGCACAGGGAGGCGGAAATGATCCATAAGCGAACTTACACTATCACTTTAATTCTGCTTTCCGCTTTTATCCTTACCGGATGCTGGAATTACAGAGAGGTGGACAATTTCTCCATTGTTGCCGGTGTTGCCATTGATAAAACGGAAGACGGACGCTACGATCTTTCTATTGAAATCGTAGATTTAAGCGGGGACAATATTAGCTCCAAGATTGTGGGCTGCATCGTGGAAAGCACCGGTTCAACCCTGTTTGATGCCGTCCGAAAATCGCTGTCAGTTACTGCACCCAAGTTATACTGGAGCCACGCCGAGGTGGTTATAATCAGCAAGGAGGTTGCACAGGACAGTGTATTTCAAATATTGGACTGGTTTGCGAGAGATTCGGAGCCCAGGCTGAATACAAATCTTCTCA
>JAFADM010000327.1 GCA_023424865.1 Bacillota bacterium
GTAAAGAACGGCAAAATAAGCATTTGGAGTGAAACAGATTGACAAAAGGGCTATTTATTACCTTTGAGGGCAATGACGGTTCGGGTAAGACTACCCAGATATTAAAGCTTACGGAGTATTTAAAGGCCAGGGGGATGGAGGTCTGCCATCTGAGGGAACCCGGAGGTACGCCTATCGGGGAAAAAATTAGAAATCTGGTGTTGGACAAGGAAAATGAAGAAATGTGCGCCGCTGCGGAAATGCTTTTATATGCCGCATCCAGGGCTCAGCTTGTGCACACGGTTATAAAGCCACGGAAGGCCGAGGGCAAGGCTGTCATCTGCGATCGATTTGTGGATTCCTCCTATGCTTACCAGGGCATTGGACGGGGCTTGGGGCTGGATACGGTTATTGCGGTAAACGCTCCTGCTATTGATGACTGCCTGCCGGATCTTACCTTTTTTATGGATGTGGACGCGGATACGGCCATGAAAAGGCGGGATGCTACAGGACAGGAGGCCGATCGCATCGAGCGTGAGGAAATGGAATTTCATCGCAAGGTCTACGGGGGATACAGCCTTATTGCCGATAAATACCCTGAAAGAATAAAAAGGATTCATGTTAATGAGAATCCTGAGGATGTTTTTAAGCAAATACGGATCCATATGGAAGCCTTCCTGGCTAAAAGGATGCCGTAGTCTTACTATTCTGACGGATATTAACAGGTAATACGGAAAAAAAGGGGGCATTTAAAATGGGTATAAAGGTAGACAGTAATTCCAGAGGAAAGCCTCAGCGCATTACCCCTAGCGTTGACAGAAGTGCGGGGCGGGTGAGGGATTTAAGCCATTCTCAATTTGGCAATCAGCTGGGCCGCAATTTAAAGGATAACCAGGAAGAGGAGCTTCAAAAAAAGGCTAAGCAAATTGCCGAACAGGGAAAAAAGCTGTCGGCTCATGTAGACATCAGTGAGTTAAAAGCTTACAAGAGGCTGTTGATGGAATTTATGGATGAGGCTGTAAAGGGAACCAGCAAATTCTCGAAGGAGAGCTTTCTGGACAGAAGAGGCAGGCACAGGGTTTTTGCTACTGTAAAAACCATAAATGAAAAGCTGGAATCTCTGACAAAGTCTGTTCTGAGCACCGAGCAGGATCATCTTGAAATTCTGGGTAAAATAGAAGACATCCGTGGTTTGGTACTGGATCTTGTCCTTTAGTATCATATAGATAAGCGACAAAAAAA
The DNA here is from genome assembly GCA_023424865.1 of Bacillota bacterium. The sequence goes on from JAFADM010000327.1 coordinate 1,222, forward strand.
TAAGTTATTTGCCGGCCCATCTGATCTATTGGGTTGCGGGTATAGCCCGCTTTAGAAGCATAAAAGTCGGAAAGGAAATATAAATGCTTTCGGAATGGAATGGGTTTATTGGTCAGGAGGCCCTTATAAACCGTTTTACCGAGTTATACCAAAGCGGGTCCATGGCCCATGCCTACGCACTGTGTGGGCCTGACGGCATTGGAAAGCTTACGCTGGCTCGGGCTTTTGCAAAAATGCTTTTATGTACGGGTGAGGCTGCAAATCCTCCCTGTGGCGTGTGCCGCAGCTGCCGCAGCTTTGAAATGGATTCCAATCCCAATTACATGCAAATTTCTGCTTCAACACAGAAAATCGGCATTGAGCAAATTCGTGCATTGATAGATGATATTGCAACAAAACCGGCTTTTGGCCGCAAGGTTTATGTTATTGAGGATGGAGAAAGGATGACTCCCGCTGCTCAGAACTGCCTTTTAAAAACCCTTGAGGAGCCCCCTTCCTATGGGGTTATTTTCATTACTACCGCTCTTTACAGCTCACTATTGTCTACCGTTCGCTCAAGGCTTGTCCATTTAACCTTGACGCCTTACAAGGAGGAGGAGCTTAAAGAAGTAGTGAAGCGCGGCGGTATTTCCTTTCAAGGTCGTGAATACGCCCTGGCCTATTCCGGCGGAATTCCGGGAAAAGCGGTGGAATTTCTGGCGGATGGCGGCTTTGAGGAAACACGGCGGCAGGTAATGGACTTTGTTTTTGCAACGGAGAGCATTGCAGCGTCAATGGCGGAGTTTAATCTGTATCTGTCGAAAAACAAACAAGCCTGCAATCAGGCACTGGATATACTGATGTCCGTGTACCGGGATGCAATGCTGCTGTTGTGCGGCGAAGAGATACGGCTTATTAACCCGGATAAAAAAGGGAAACTCTTGGAGTATATAAAAAAACATGATAGAATAGAGCTTGCCAATTATATCGACAGACTGGAAATCATGAGAAACAATTTAAAACATAACCTTAATTACCAGTTGGCCGTCGATATGGTAACCCTTATTTCCTAAAATATAACTGGAGTGATAAATAAATGGTTAATGTTGTCGGAGTCCGTTTTCGGACTGCAGGTAAAATATATTACTTCGATCCCTGCGATTTTGTCTTTAAAAAAAATGAAAAAGCCATAGTAGAGACGGCACGGGGCATCGAATGCGGTGAAGTTGTGGTACCCAATCATGAGGTGCCTGATAATGAGGTAGTCGCCCCATTAAAAAATGTTATCCGCAAAGCCAATGAAGAGGATATCAGGCATGTTGAGGAAAACCGTGAAAAGGAACAGGAGGCTTTTCGCATCTGCCTGGAAAAAATTAAAAAGCACGGGCTTGAAATGAAGCTTATAGATGTGGAATATACCTTTGACAATAATAAGGTGCTTTTTTACTTCACAGCTGACGGCCGTGTTGATTTTCGTGAACTGGTGAAGGATCTGGCCTCCGTATTCCGTACCCGTATTGAGCTAAGACAAATCGGCGTTCGGGATGAGGCTAAAATGATGGGGGCAATCGGAGCCTGCGGCAGAACCCTTTGCTGCAGCACCCATTTGTCCGAATTTCATCCTGTTTCTATTAAAATGGCCAAGGAGCAATCCCTGTCTCTTAATCCCACAAAAATATCCGGAACCTGCGGCAGACTCATGTGCTGCCTTAAATATGAGCAGGATACCTATGAATACCTTCTTAAGAAAATGCCCAAGGTGGAGGCGGTTGTTCAAACTCCCCAGGGGCCTGGTACGGTGGTTTCCATCTGCCTTCTGAAGGAGAGAGTCAAGGTAAAGCTTGACAGTGAACAGGGGACCGATATTCAGGAATACCATGTAAACACTATTCGGGTGCTGAAGGACGGAACGAGAAGAGCGGATCAGGAGGACAGGCTTCCTGATGAGCTTAAAGGCCTTGAGGACTAGCAGCTTTGTGAAACGAGAAGTTTACGAAAAACCTATCCATAGGCACAGCTTTTGACAAAACCCGCTACCCGCTTTTCCCCGGAAAGGCAGGCAGGCGGGTTGTCTTTTACCGGCAGTCCTTTGCGAAAGCAAATCTGGCTAAAAGGGAGGGGGCTCTATGCCTCTGAGCCTTTGATTTACAGAAGCGTTCACCTCTTAACAGGAGGTAACAAAAGGGAGATAGCATGAAGGAACGAAGAATTTATTCAAAAAATGCCGATTATCAACGGTTTGAAGTAATGAAAACCAACCGGAATAAGAGGTACCGTATGGGCACCTTTTTGGTTGAGGGTGTACGTAATATAAATGAAGCTCTTAAAAATGAATGGAGGGTGGAATCCTTTCTCTACTCCTTTGAAACACCTCTTTCACATTGGGCTTCAGGAATTCTTGAAACCTGTAAATCAGACATTAATTATGGCCTTACCAAAGATCTTATGGCTGATTTAAGCAATAAGGAGGATACCTCCGAGCTTATGGCCGTAATTAAAATGAGGGAGAACAATCCGGACCTTCTAAACCCTTCCCCTGCTTCAGACAATCCTGTCTATGTTCTTTTTGACAGGCCCTCCAACAAGGGCAATCTGGGTACCATCATCCGTTCCTGTGACGGGCTGGGGGTAAATGGGCTTATTGCGACGGGGCATGGGGTCGATTTCTATGATCCGGAGGTGGTTTCAGCCTCCATGGGCTCCTTTTTTAAGCTGCCCTTTGTCCGTATTGAGGAAAGTGCGTCCGTTGCCCAATGGATAGAGGCTCAAAAAAGCCGTTATCCCGGCTTCACCGTGGTGGGAACGTCAGCTCATGGCGCCCAAAGCCTCTTTGATTTGGAGCTTAAAGGCCCCCTGCTTTTTTTAATAGGCAATGAAACAGACGGGCTCAGCCGAAATCTTTCCGAAATGAGTGATGCACTGGCTTCTATTCCCATGGCCACAGACAGCTCGGCATCCTCCTTCAATGTGGCCTGCGCCGCAACAGTTCTGCTTTATGAAGCTCAAAGGCAGCGAATGAAGGGATAAAGGGGATAAATAGATAAGAGGATAATAGATAAGGGAATAAAGAGCAGGAGTACTGACCACAGCCTGTTTTGTATAAAATAAAACTGAAAATTGAAAGCGAGGAATAGCCATGTCGGATGCAGCAAGCCCCATTACCCGGGAAATAAAAGAGTATTTATTAAAACAAGGCGCTTCTCTTGTTGGGTTCGCAGACCTTACCATTCTGCCTGAGGATAAGCGGTTTTTTATGCCAAGAGGCATTTCTGTAGCGCTGGCTATGACTCCGTCCATCGTAAAAGGAATAGGCCTTTTGCCGACAAAGGATTATTACAATGAGTATTTTCAGCTTAATAGCCGGCTTGATGCTTTAGTGGAAGCCGGGGCGGATTTTCTTGTAAAACGGGGATACAAGGCCATTCCCCAAACCGTAAAATTTGTGGAGCAATATGAGACGGCTTACAGTTCGGTGCTTCCCCATAAAACGGTAGCTACCCGGGCAGGCATGGGGTGGATTGGCAAATGTGCTCTTTTAGTGACCGAGGCCTTTGGTTCGGCTCAGCGCATTTCCTCTGTGCTTACCGATGCCCCGTTGGACTGTGACAGCCCTGTTACCCAATCCCGCTGCGGGGGGTGTCTGGCTTGCACAAAAGCATGTCCCGGCAATGCCGTCAAAGGGGTGAACTGGGAGCTTGGTCTTGAAAGAGAAGCCTATTACGATCCTGTAAAATGCAGGGAAACGGCCCGTGCCCGTGCCAGACAGGCCTATGGCATTGATATCACCCATTGCGGAAAATGCATTGAGGTATGTCCAATAACAAGAAAATACGTACATAGTTTCAAGTGATAATTCAAAGATATAAATAAATACAAAAATATAATATTATGTAAATTCAGGTGCTTAAAAGGTAAACTCAGGCCTTTCTGCACTGAAAAAGTGAACCTTTTTCAGTTTTTTTGACCTTTTATATTGACACTAACGTTACGTTAGAAGCTATGGTGAAGTAGGTACTTGCGCTTAAGCATGACAGCAAGACTGGAAAGGACGTGTTGATATGAAAATGAAGGAAGTATTGATAAGGACCGGGCTTACTGAAAGAACCGTGCGCTTTTATGAAGAGCAGGGGCTCATTGAACCTGGTACCACAAGAATAAATGGCAGGGATTACAGGGATTATTCCGAGAAAGACGTGGAGGAGCTTCTAACAGTGCGCGATCTTCGCAAGCTGTTTTTTACTCTTGAGGAAATCCGTGATATGAAAAAGGAACCGACCCGTATTCCTGAAATCGTCACGGCCTACAAGGTGAAGCTGGAAGCGGATGCTTATGCAAGAGTATCGGTGGTGGAGGCCGTGGGCAGGCTGGATATTAAAAGCCTGACACAGATGTCTGATCTGGCCCGGAGGCTTGGTAGTGTGGCAGAGGGGCTTCAATTGCCAAAAAGAGATGTGGATCCCAATTTTTCCCGATTTGACGGAGTGACAAAGGAAACCCGGGAAAAGGAATTCAAGCTCTATCAGGAGAAAGAGGAAAAGCGCTATCGTATGGGACGGAACATCGTAGTTACCATTGCGGCAGCCAATGTGATTTCTACCATATGCGGAAGCTTTTTGCAGTTCAACCTCTTTTCGCTGATAGTCCAAATCGCCGTTTCCATCGCTCTTGTTGCAGGGGTGAGCTGGATACGCTACCTTTTTGCTTTCGGTTCCCTGCTAAGTATCGTTTTAGGGTTTTATATTTTAACCAGCGGCTATGCTCACCAGCTAAGTACGCTGATCCTGGCCGGCGTAATTATTCAAATGGTTTTTTCACTTGCATCAGCCATATTTCTGTTTAAAAGCCGGTGTGTCAGCGAGTTTCTCTATGCCCAAAAAAACGGGTGAGCAATTGACATTCGAAAGGACTTGTTATACCATAAGAGTGTTGTTTTGTATACAATATATTTTACATTATTTTGGAGGTGTAAACCATGGCATATTTAATTAACGATGAATGTATCAATTGCGGAGCTTGTGAATCCGAATGTCCCGTAAGCTGCATCAGCGCTGGAGACAGCAAGTATGTTATCGACGAAGGCACCTGCATTGATTGCGGATCCTGTGCTAATGTTTGTCCCGTTGGAGCACCGCAGCCCAGCTGATTTCAGATCGGGTGACGATTCCTGAATCATGAGCGGACCGTGGTATATCAACCGGTATTTTGCATAAGTGTCCTAAATGAAATGGAAATGAGGAGGGGGGTCAGGCTGTCAAAGCCTGGCCTCACTTTTATGTGGCAGCCATTTGCGTAAGCAGATCTGGCGAAAAGGGAGGGGGGCGATTCCTCCGAGCTTTTAAATGAGAGAAGGAGCAAAGGATTGGAGCAAGAGAGTAGTTTTGAGGTTTTTGAGGAAGAAACCCTGGAGGACCTGCAGCTGGGAGGCTATTTTATACTTCAGAAGGAAAAAGCCTTCCGCTTTGGTATGGATGCGGTTCTGCTCTCCAATTTTACTGCATCGGATTTAAAATTCAAAAAGGATTTTACCTTACTGGATTTAGGGACGGGTACAGGCATCCTTCCCATATTGCTGGCAGCTAAAACCCGTGCTTCCCTTCTTACAGGTATTGAAATACAGGCACCCATGGCGGAAATGGCCAGAAGAAGCGTTCAGGGAAATGGGCTTTCCGGACGCATAGAAATACTTGATTTGGATATAAAGGAAGCGTCACTGAGACTTCCTTTGGGGAGCTTTGACAATGTGGCAACCAATCCGCCTTACACAAAGGCGGGCGGGGGCATGATAAATCCGGGCGATACAAAGGCCATATCCAGGCATGAGCTTTTATGCACCCTTCGTGATGTTGTAAAAACTGCGGCAGCCCTGTTAAAGCCAAACGGTTCCTTTTATATGGTTCACCGGCCGGACAGGCTTTCGGAAATTTTTGCACAAATGCAGGCCTTCAAGCTGGAACCCAAGCTATTGCGCCTTGTCTGTCCACGATTGGGAGAAGCGCCCTCGCTGATTCTCGTTAAAGGCACAAAGTTTGGAAACCCGGGAATGAAGCTTCCGCCTCCCATTTATATCTATGACAGTGAAGGCAGGTACACAGAGGAAGTGCAAATGGCTTACGGCACTTAAGAGAGGAAGGATTAAATGGCAATACGGATTCAGACCCCGCTGACCTCTGAGTCGGCCAAAGCTCTTTGCTCGGGAGATGAGGTTCTTCTGACCGGATTTTTATATACGGGAAGAGACGCAGCGCATAAACGGATGATTGAGCTTTTGGATCAGGGAAAGCCCTTGCCCTTTGAGCTTGAAAATCAAATCATTTATTATGTCGGCCCCTGTCCGGCGTCTCCCGGTCGGGTCATAGGCTCGGCAGGGCCTACCACCAGCGGCAGGATGGATGCCTATGCCCCAAGGCTCCTTGCAAAGGGACTTAAGGGCATGATCGGAAAAGGCCTTCGTGACGAAGGTGTTGTTAAGTCTGTCATTGACCACGGTGGGGTTTATCTGGGAGCAACCGGCGGTGCCGGAGCGCTTTTGGCCTCCTGTATCAAGAGTCAGGAAATTGTAGCCTTTGAGGACCTTGGAACGGAAGCTATCCGAAGGCTTTGGGTGGAGGATTTTCCCTGTGTGGTGGTTATTGATGCCCAAGGCAGGAATCTTTATGAGGAAGGCCGTAAAAAATACGCCTTGTAGCAATAAAGACGCGATAATAGATGATTAGGAGCGAATTGAAGAAATTAATGCAGTCAATTCATGCACGGAATAAAAGAAAGCAGTCAGGTGAAGTCATGGCAAATGTGTTTAAAAAAAGAATTACTATCTTTTCGGGCCACTACGGCAGCGGTAAATCAGAGATAGCCGTAAATGCCGCTTTTATGATAAAAAAAGCCGGCAGTGAGCTATTATTGGCGGATATGGATATCGTTAACCCCTTTTTCAGGAGTATTGACGCTAAAAAGCTCCTGGAAGCGGAGGGGATTTTTACGGCTGCGCCTTTGTTTGCCAATACCAATGTGGATGTACCGGCTTTGGTTCCGGAAATTGATGCAGCCATAAAGAACAGAGGCAGAAGAGTGATTCTGGATGTAGGCGGAGATGAGGACGGTGCAAGGGTACTGGGCAGGTATCATGCCAGCCTGGCAAAAGAGGAATACGATCTTTTAGTGGTTGTTAACGGAGCCCGGCCAATGACAGAAACGCCGGAGGAAGCGGCAGCCTACCTTAAAGCCATTCAGGAAGCCTCCAGGCTTAAGGCCACAGGACTTATAGCCAATACCCATTTTCTTTCCAATACTCAGGCAGAGGATGTGGAGAAAGGGCTGGAGCTTTGTCAAAATGTAAGCCGCTTAACCGGTGTACCTCTAATAGCGGCTGCGGTAATGGAAGGGCTGGACCTTGAAAAGGTAGTTTCGCCCGTCCCGGTTCTTATCTTGAAAAAACACATTCACGCCCCTTTTTAGGGGCTTTTCCATGCCTGCATTTCAGACTGGCTTTGATATTCCGAATTACAGCAGACTAAGATATAAGTTGTTCTCCAAATGGCAATGCAGTATAATAGACAGGTTGAAAGGTTTTATGCCTTAAGCCCCAAAGGGCGGGCCGGCTGTTCGCCGGCACAACAGGAAAAGGAGCTGCTTTATGGGAAAGGTGACTTTCAGGGAAGAGCGCTGCAAGGGCTGCGGCCTGTGTATCAGCGTTTGTCCCAAGAAAATTATCAAAGAAAAAACGGACAGGCTCAACGCCAAGGGCTACTACCCGGCAGGCGTGGATGAAATGGAAAAGTGCATTGGCTGTGCTTTTTGTGCAACCCTTTGCCCGGACTGTGTCATTACTGTCGAAAAGTAGCGTTAAGGAGGAATCCCTTTATGGCGGAAAAACGATTAATGAAGGGCAACGAGGTTATTGCGGAGGCCGCAGTACGGGCGGGATGTCTTCACTATTTCGGATATCCCATTACACCGCAAACGGAAATTGCTCATTATATGGCCAAACGCATGCCTTCTGTTGGAGGCGTGTTTCTACAGGCGGAAAGCGAGGTTTCCGCAATTAATATGGTTTATGGTGCCGCCTCGGCAGGCAAACGGGTTATGACCTCTTCGTCTAGCCCCGGAATCAGCCTGAAGCAGGAAGGCATTTCTTATGCCGCAGGGGCACAGCTTCCTGTGGTTCTGGTTAATATCATGCGCGGCGGACCTGGCCTGGGAGGCATTCAACCCTCTCAAAGCGATTATTTCCAGGCGACAAAGGGTGGGGGCCATGGCGACTACCACATGATCGTTCTGGCCCCTGCAAGCGTACAGGAGCTTTATGAGCTGACAGTAGACGCCTTTAATCTGGCCGATCGCTACAGAGTGCTTGCCATGATTCTGGGTGACGGCGTGCTTGGACAAATGATGGAAGTTGTGCACTTCCGTGACGAAGAAAAGATTGAACACTACGAAAAGCCCTGGGCTGCCAACGGCCATAAGGGGGAGAGGGATCACAACACCATTACCTCCATTCATCTGGATCCTGCTGTTTTAGAGCAGTGGAACATCGGCTTCCAGGAAAAATACCGGGTAATCACCGAAAAAGAGCAGAGATATGAGCTGTATAACTGTGATGATGCGGAAATTATCATCGTAGCCTATGGTTCGGTGGCCCGAATTGTAAAAAGCGCCATCAAGACCCTTGCGGATAAAGGAATCAAGGTTGGCCTTCTAAGGCCTATCAGCCTTTGGCCTTTCCCGACGGAGGCCTTTGAAAAGGTACTTTCCATTCCTAAAGCCTTCCTGACAGTGGAAATGAGCGCCGGCCAGATGCTGGAGGACGTAAGGCTTACCGTTAACGGCCGCAAGCCGGTACATTTCAAAGGAAGAATGGGCGGTATGATACCAACGGTTAAGGATATTGTGGAAAAAATAGAAGAAATAAGGTGATACTATGGCGATTGTATTTGAAAAACCCCATGCCTTAAGGGATGTTCCCATGCATTACTGTCCGGGATGCACTCATGGCATTTCACACCGGCTGGTGGCGGAAGTGCTGGATGAGCTTGACATTGAGGGCAGAACCATCGGTATTTCCTCTGTAGGCTGTTCCTACTGCAATTACGAATATTTTAACTGCGATATGATCCAGGCGGCCCACGGCAGAGCGCCTGCTGTTGGTACGGGCGTAAAAAGAAGCATTCCCGAAAGCGTGGTATTTACATACCAGGGCGACGGGGATCTGGCGGCTATCGGTACGGCTGAAATTGTTCACGCCGCCGCCAGAGGTGAGAATATCACCGTTATATTTATTAATAATACCATTTACGGCATGACCTCCGGTCAAATGGCACCCACCACGCTTTTAAACCAGGTGACCACCACCTCACCCTTTGGGCGTAACGCAAAGGACCATGGTTTTCCAATAAGAGTGTGCGAAATGCTTGCAACTCTTGAAGGTCCTGCTTATATCGAACGGGTATCCCTCCATGATGTCAAGCACATCCGCAAGGCCAGGGAGGCCGTTAAAAAGGCTTTTAAGGTACAGCTTGCAGGTAAGGGCTTTTCATTGGTAGAGATGCTCTCCACATGCCCTACCAACTGGGGACTCGATCCAATGGAATCCTTAAAGCGAGTCGAGAAGGAACTCATACCCTATTATCCGCTGGGTGTTTTTGCCGGCGGGGATCTGGAGGTATAAGCCATGCATCATCATGAAATCATTATTGCGGGCTTTGGCGGACAGGGTGTTCTTTCTGCCGGACGTCTTCTGGCTTACGCCGGGATGCTTGACAACAGGGAGGTTTCCTTTTTTCCTTCCTATGGACCTGAGATGCGGGGCGGAACAGCCAACTGCATGGTGGTTGTATCCTCCGAGGCCATTGCTTCGCCTGTACTCAACGCCTGCACCGCACTTATTGTTATGAATAATCCTTCCATGGAAAAGTTTGAAGGCCTTCTTTCGCCTCAAGGGCTTCTCATTGCCGACAGCACCATGGTGCAGAGGGAGCCAAAGCGAAAGGATATTGGGGCGTTTGCCGTTCCGGCAACCCAATTAGCCAACGAGGCGGGCAACAAAGCCTATTCAAATATTGTGCTGTTAGGTAAGCTTATAAAAGAAACAGGATGCATTTCTGAGGAAAGCTTTGAGAAAGCCCTATATGGCGTATTGCCTAAGAAAAAGCATCACTTGATACCGGAAGAGATGGAGCTTATGAAAAAAGGGATGTCCTATTAATCCCTTTTTTCTTTTTCCTGGAAGCCATTTGCTTAAAGCAATTATGGCTAAAAGGGAGGGGGTTCATGCCCCCAAGCTTTTGATTTTCTCTATTTGGGCTTAAGTGCCGATGATTTCGTTAATATCAACCACGATTTCACGCATGATTTTTATGGACAATTCCTGGCCCAGATCCAATTGATAGTCCTTACTGTAGCGTGTTTTGGTTTTTGGATTGTAAAGAACTCTCACTACGGGCCGGGTGAGGCTGATGGGGTTGTTCTTAACGACAATGGCAAAGCTGCCGTTGCTTAAAAGGACAATGGCGCCTTCCACATAAACAGGAATGACATGAATAAAGGTATCCACAATGGATTTATCAAAAAGATGTCCTGAAGATCCCACCAGATATTCAATTGCGTCGGTGGTCTGAAGGACATTTTTATATTTTTTATCGTTTATGGAATTATCGTAGGCATTGCAAACGGCTATAACCTTGGCGGAATAATGGATCTTGTCTCCTCCAAGTCCCATGGGATAGCCGCTTCCGTTAATGTTTTCATGATGCATGAGTACGGCAACCTTTGTGGTAGCCGAAATATCCAGGCTGTCCTTAATGACGTTATAGCCAAGAATGGGATGTTTTTTATACTCGTGCTCTTCGGCTTTTGTCAGAGGGGTTTCCTTATTAGTAATAGAGGCTGGAAGAAGGGCTTTTCCCATATCATGGAGTATGGCTCCCAGCGCAATGCTTTTCACCTTCATAGGGGGAAGAGAAAGCTTAACGCCGAGAGCCGTCGCCATGACACAGACATTGACGGCATGAGCAAAATACTTTTCGGAATTGAGGCGAATATCCTTAAAAGACATCAAATCGGTCTTTTGTGACAGTATTTCATCTAGAATATTGTCAACGACCTTACCTACTGCAGAACAATCGATCTCCTTTTTATGAGAAAGGCGATGCATTTCATCACGTACTGTGGTTTTGGCCAGGTTTTTGGTTTCGTCGCTGATAATGTCATTTATCTCAATGCCTTCTGAAAATTCATCCTCGATGTATACACTGGTAATTCCCTTTTCATGAAGCTTTTGAAGAATGGACGGAGTAATGCCCACTCCCACACTCAAAAGACGTCGTCCGTCCAGATCATAAAGGGTTTTTCCCAGCAGTTCGCCATTTTTTACTTGATCGATGCCAACCAGTCTCATCCAGTACTCCTTTTATTTCAGTGAATAGTATTAAACTCATATACAGCATATAAGGACTTGTTTGAATATTTTCACTAGAACTTTGGCTTTTAAATCCTTTAAATGCTGGTATTACCCAGTTTATATACCACCTGACCGGAGCCTGATAACCTGAAAAATAAATGATTTTAAGTAAGTTGTATCCATTTGTTCCTTATCTTTTTGTTTGAGGAACCGCATAGGAAGAAAGTACTTTATTTCTCTTGATAAGACTAAGCAGAGGCAAGCCCAGACCATAGCAGATAATAAGCTGAGAGAAAGCGATAAACAGCATGGTTAAAGCCATGGGATAGGTTTTGTCATACAAAAGATAAACGTAGGCACCTACTATCAGCCCGTTGAACAAAACCGGAGGAAGGGGAAGCAACAACTTGTAATTGCGAAGGCTGTAGGTCGCCAGGCCGGCCAGAAGCGTTGCCAGGCTTCCAAAGACCATGTCTGCAAGCCCAAAGCCGCCCAGATAATTGGCCAGAAAGCAGCCGACAAAAAGGCCGGGGATGGCTCCGGGAAAAATAGCAGGCAAAACGGTGAGGCATTCGGCAAGACGAAACTGGACGGGACCGTAGCCGAAGGGCTGGAGCGCCAGTGTAAGAGCGACGTAAAGCGCACCTATCAGGCCCCCCAATACAATGGAGCGAGCGGAAATTTTCATGTTTCTCCTTTTATATACCGTAAAAAGTGTTCTCCTTTCAGCGGTACACCGGCATTTGTTCCTGAGCAGCCGGATGCTCCGTAGTTTTTGTTTTGGCATATTGCCATGCCAGGATATTGCGAACTGGCAAGGGACAGGCCCACGGATTGTATTGTACAGTAGAATGTGAGGATGCGCAAGCAGGCGGGGTTTCATTTATCCCATACTTTGGTATAATTATAGCAAGAGGAGAAAAGTCTCCTTATCTATAAAGAATCGGATCACTTTTCAGGAGGAAAAAGTATTGAATCGCACGGAAGCTTTGGAGGCGCTGCAGCTTAGAATAAAAGACAGCAGAACTCTCAAACATGCACTATTAACTGAAGCCATTATGCACGGCCTGGCAGTGCGGCTTCACGAGGATCAAGCCTTGTGGGCCTTGACCGGGCTTGTTCATAATATTGATGCGGAGCGTATTGGTGAGAATACCAAAATGCATGGTCTTTTAGGGGGAGACATTCTGGAAGGCCTGGATTTTGATGAAACCCTTGTCTATGCCGTTCGTTCCCAAAGCAGTTGTACCGAGTATCCCAGAAGAAGAAAAATCGACAAGGCCCTGTTCTCCTCAGCGGCAGCTGCAACCTTTATGCAAAAGGCCCTTGAAGTTCCGGATTTTTCGGACTATCGGCCACAAAATGCGGATGTGCGGCACAAGGAAGCGGATAAAGGCAGTTTCAAACCCTATGACGATTTAATTGAACTTTTGAAACAAAGAATGGAGGATTCCGAAGCAACGGAAGAAGACATAAAAAAGGCTATCCATTCAAGCGATGAATTGGAGCTGGCCCTGAATGATTTTCTCGCTCTTGTTCTTGACGCGCTAAAGAGCGTATAGAAAATCAAACCTATGAAATACTTAAAATTAACGCAGCTTTATTCGATAAGCTTGTCATAAGTGCACCCAGGATTGCTTGGATAAGCTTACAGGCTTACGGAGAAGGAAAGGTAGAAAAAATGAGCGATATACAACTTATGGAAGAAAGAAAACAGCGCCTGCTGTCGTTTATGCGTGATCAAGCCTATAAACCGTTATTGTTGGACGAGCTTTATATGGTGCTGGATGTGCCTAAGGAGGATTTGCCTCTTTTTACGGC
>JAFADM010000353.1 GCA_023424865.1 Bacillota bacterium
CAATAGCTTCAACATCCTCCAGGGTCTTGGGAAGGGGATAATTCTGTTCCTTTATGGCGCCCAGGCTAATCTGCATACCGGCATTGGGTTCGGAGTTTTCCTGGCCCAGCTCCTTGCCTCCGATATAATAGATGCTCGGATCCTCAAGACTCCAGCGCAGACGCTTGTATGCATCCTCATAGGAATAGAACTTTTGGATGTTGGGCCCATACTGCTCAATAAGCTCATCAAGCTTCAGAACGCCGTTGACATTCTTTAAAATATTCAGATCGCCCTTGGCATAAACCAAATCCGGATAGTCGCCGCTTGCAGCCATGAGGGAAAGCTTTTCCTTGCCCGCATCCTGGCTTATAGCAAATTCAACCTCCAGGGTTACACCTGTCAGTTCCTTGATCTTCTGGGCAACCGGACTTTCATAATTATCCGGATAGGCATTGGTTTCGACACTGTACATGGTAAGAGTGATGGGTTCCAGAGCTTCCGGGGTGGCACTGGGGGAGTCGGAAGCTTTGGCGGTTGGCGTGGGAGTGTTGGAACCGCTCGGCACGCTTGCCTGTCCGCATCCTGCCGCAAGCAGCATGACAGACGCAAGTGCCAGGCTTAGAAATCTTTTCATAAAAACGGCCTCCTTTTATTGATTTTTATCACATTCCTCTATTGAATGAACCGAGTCGTTAAAACTCAGCTTTTCACTGCTCCCAGGGTTAAACCCTTCATGAAGTATTTCTGCACAAAGGGATACACAAACAGAATGGGAAGAGTGGCAACAATGGTCATAGCCATACGAAGCGATTCAGGTGAAGTCCGCCTGGCCAGGCTCTCCGTGTTTCCGTAAATATCCTGACCGGAGGACTGGGCGCTAAGGAGAATTTTTTGAAGCTCAAACTGCAGCGTGGTCAATTTTTTATTGGATCCTGCATAGAGATAGGTATCAAACCAGGAGTTCCACTGTCCCACAGCTACAAAAAGCGATAGCGTTGCAATAACAGGAAGGCACAGCGGCAGGATAATGCGGAAAAAGATAATGAGGTCATTGGCACCGTCCAGCTTGGCCGACTCCTGCAGCTCAAAGGGAAGTCCGTCGATGAAGGAGCGCAAAACCATAACATTAAAGGCACTGATAAGGGTGGGCAGTATGTAAACCCCAAATTTATTCATAAGCCCCAGATTACGAATGAGCATGTATTCCGGAATAAGTCCCCCGCTGACATACATGGTGATGATGAAGAGAACCGCTACGAACTTGCGTGCAATGTAATCCTCACGGCTTATAACAAAGGCAACCATGGCTGTACTCAATATGCCTGTCAATGTGCCCACCAGTGTACGAAGTACCGAAATAGAGATGGATGGACCTATAGCGGAGTTTTTGAAAATCTCAGCGTAATTGTTGAGAGTAAACATCCTTGGATAGAGGGTAATACCGCCTCGAACCGTATCCAGAGAATCGTTGAGGGATATTGCCAGAACATTCAAGAAGGGGTAAAGAGTGACCACTGATAAAAGAATCATAATCATGTAATTAAAACCGTTAAAAACTCTATCGTTAACTGTAGGTTTAATCATTTCAAGCTCCCCCCTTTCCTATACGACCTTGATGCCCGTTATTTTTTTGCTTATGCCGTTGGCAGAGAAAACCAGAATGATACTGATTACCGACTTGAAAATACCGGCAGCCGTTCCAAAAGCCCATCTGCCTGCCCGCACACCGTAATCCAATATGTAGAGATCCAGTACGGAGGCATAGTCTCTGACGACGGAATTACGCATCAGAAATTGCTTCTCAAATCCGATATTAACCAGGTTTCCTATGGTCATAATGAGAATGATGATCACTGTAGGCATAATACCCGGCAAAGTGACATGCCATATTTTTCTGAACCGGCTTGCTCCGTCCACCATGGCCGCTTCATACAGCTCGGGAGAGATACCTGCGATGGCTGCAAGAAAAATAATGGAGTTCCAGCCGATTTCCTTCCAGACATCCGCGAAGGTGACAATCCACCAGAACAGCTTGGGTTCTGCCATGAACTGCACCGGCTTATCTACAAGGCCCAGGGTCATAATCACCTGGTTGACAACTCCTCCGTCCACCGAAAGCATTTTGTTAAACAAACTGGCTACCACAACCCAGGATACGAAGTGAGGCAGGTAGGAAATGGTTTGAACTGTTTTCTTAAAGGTCTTAGCCTGAATTTCATTAATAAGAATAGCCAGGATAATGGGAAGTGTAAATCCGAAGACCAGCGACATAAAGCGCATAACCAGCGTATTTCGCATAGCCAGGTAAAAAGCAGGATCATTGAACATGTTGACAAAATAGTCTATCCCTATCCATTGCTGTTCAAAAAAAGGCTTGCCCGGCATATATTTCTGAAAGGCCATGGTCCAGCCAAACAGCGGTACGTACCGAAAAATAATAACCCAGACAATAAAGGGAATGGACATAAGAAGAAGAAACTTCTGCTCTTTAAGAATTTTTAGGCTTATCCTTCTTTTTTTTACGACAGGCTTCATGCCGGAAGCCCGAATAGTTGTTTCAGCCCTCTGCATAGTCGTCCCCCCCGGTCTTAAGAATGATGTCGGCTTAACAACGGTTGCGCCGCAGTTGCACCCAAAGTTCTAATCTCACCCGGAACTTTTTGTATCGGGTGCATTTCTACTATAGCATCCAAAGCCCTTCCGGGGGCACCGGAATAATTAGTTCTCTTTTACTGTAATAATTAAACCCTATTCACCCGCTCCGTTCTCCACCGTTCCCGACGGAGGTGTTTTATAACCCGAGGGCGAAACACCTGTGTACTTTTTAAACTTCTTATAAAAGTAATCAATATCCTTAAAGCCGATCCTTTCGGCTACCTGATAGACCTTGAGCCCGTCCTTTAAAAACTCCTTGGCTTTGGAGATGCGGATATGATCCAGGTAGGTATTGAAGGGCATGCCGGTAGTATTGCGAAAAAGCTTGCCCAGATAGGCACTGTTATAGTTGAAGAGTACGGCCAGCTCCTCCAGTTTTAAGTCCCTGGCATAATTTCTGGCGATGTAATCCGTCAGCTTTTTAACAGGGTTGTCGGGCCTTCCTGCCGACAGTTCCTCCGACAGAGTGAGAACAAGGAACTTGAGATACCCATGAAGTCCCTGAAGGCTGCTTTTTCGATACATCTCGTTTATAGCCTCCTTCTCCCGTGCTTTTTCCTTTAGCTCCGCGCTGTCGGCAAGTCCGTTTATCAGCTTCATGTAAAGATGGGCACAGGTGGCCTTGATGGATGCCTCATTCTGGTTTCCGTTTAAAAATAACCGCCGCAGCTCTTCGAGAAGATCGTTGATTAGCTGGACATTGTTTACATCCACGGCATTATAAAGATTTTCCGATAACAGCAGAAGATCCGGCTCTAAAGGATCCTCCCCCTCCTCCATTCTATCGGAAAGCCCCTGAGATTCAGGGGTCTCCTCAACACCCAAAGCTATAATCTTATTGTTCCCATAAATAAACTTTTTTTCCATCAGCCTTTTAGCCAGCTTGTAGGAAGAAGGGATTTCGCCGGTGTGCTGAACCACCGAGCCCAGGGAGAGAATAATTTTGATGCCTGATCGCCTTTCCACCTCTTTGCGAAGCTCCACCAGAATCCGATGGTAGGAGGCAAAGCCCATGTTTTTATAAAGAATAACCACATCATTGCCCATAACCAGTACATAGCCGTGTCCCTGGCTGCTTACGAAAGACTCCGCACCGTAGCACAGCATCTCCCTGTCCACCTCTTCGTCTGATTCATCCTCGGGATCCTTATCTATAAGAACGATCTGATAGGAGGCCCACGGCAGGCCCAGTCCATAAATCCTATTGCAGCGATGAAGCGTCTCCTCGTCCAGGCGGCCCAGTACAAGGCTTTGCAGGGCCTTGTCTCTTGAAAGTGCAACGCTTAGCTCCCTGGCATTCTGGGCATCGGTCTGTTCCTCTAAAAGAGCCTTTATTCGGCCTACCTTTTCCTCCAGCTCTTCCTCTTCGATGGGCTTTAGTATATAAAAGTCAATGCCAAGCTCCACTGCCTCCTGGGCAAATTTAAAGTCTGAATACGCCGTAAGAAGTATAATCCGGGTGGGAATCCCCTCTTTTTTCAGGTGGCGAATAAGCTCCAGACCATTCATTTCAGGCATCTTAATATCGATTACTGCCAGATCCGGCTTCTTTTCCCGGATAAGCGCAAGCCCGCTTCTTCCATCCTCCGCTTCACCGCAAAGGACCATATTTAAAGCCGACCAGTTAATGATGGTTTTAAGACCCTCCCGGATCACAGGCTCATCGTCAATTAGCGCTACTTTAAACATTGTCCCAATCCTTTCCGGGTAAAGTTATTACCACCTGGGTTCCCTGACTGCTTTCACTTGTCAGGGACAGACCATAGGCCTCTCCGTAAAATAACCGAATCCTTTGATGTATATTGGTAAGGCCGATACGTCTTTCCGTGCCATCCTCCGTTTCGGCAAGGGAGTTTCTTACCCTCTGAAGCTGCTCGGGCTCCATGCCCGCCCCGTTGTCGGAGACTTTAATTTTAAGCAGCTCCCCATCCTTAAAGATGCCGATGTCAATCTTACCAACTCCCTTTTTGTTTTCAATACCATGTATGACGGCATTTTCAACAATGGGCTGAATAATAAGGGGAAGGATCATCCTCTCCATAAGGGCATCCTCCTCCACATGAATGCTGTACTGCACCCTTTCGCCGTATCTGAAGATCTGGATATCCAGATAATTCTTCACCATTTCAAGCTCGTAGGCCAGGGTGACGGGATGGTTTCCTATCTCCAGATTGCGCCTCATGATTTTGCCGATAAGCTTCACCACCCCGGCTATTTCATGCTCGCCCCGGGTATGGGCCTTCATCCGTACCGTTTCCAGGGCGTTAAACAAAAAGTGGGGATTTATCTGGTTAGCCAGCATCTTAAGCTTAATTTCCTTTTGGCGGATGGCAAGCTGATTTTTCTGAACGTTGACCTCGTTGATTTCTTTTACGAGCTCCTTTAAGGACAGGGACATGGTTTCAAGATCCTTTGACAGCTGGCCCATTTCATCCTCTCCCCGTACGGTGGGAATATAGTCGAAATGCCCCATAGCCACCTTGTGCATATCAAGGCTTATGGCACGCATCCGGTTTCCGATGCCCTTGGTGAAAAGAGTAATCAGCAAAAAAGATACCAAAAGGCTTGCCGCCATAATAGAAATGCCCAAAAGCGCCGTTTTCGCCGTCTTTTCGTTTATGGTGCTCAAGGGAACTATGGATATAATTCGAAAGGCTTCATTGCTGATACTGGGTGAAAAGGTCTTCACAATGGCTTTTGCCGGATGCCCCTCATACTCAGTAACCCATACGCCCTGTTCTTTATCGTCTGCCACAGAATAGACAGTATCTTTTATATTGTGTCCAATGAGCTTTCTCTCACCCGCTCCAACGATGTTGCCCTGATCATCGCAGATAACCGTGGCGAAAGGCTCGCTCTTCAAAAGATTAAGAAGGTAGTCCCGATTAAACCTTATGACAAGCATGCCCAGGCTCCGATAGCCATAATTTGCCCTTACGACGGTGGTAAGGGCAAAATTGCTGTCTCTTCCAATATCGTCATAGGTGTACTGCCAGACAATGCGTCCATTGGCTTCCTCGGCTCTTTTAAACCATTCCGACTCTCTTACGGCAGGCTCTGCTTTAATAAACTGTCCATTATTAAGCATGGTTTCATTATCCACATAGAGTCTTATATATTCGATCTGGCGGCTGTAATAAATGAGATTGTTGTTAAAGCCTTTATAGATATTGTAGGCGTCCATCACCTGCTGTGCGCTTTCATACTCCTTCAGAACCACATCCTGAAGGTTCTTGTCAATATGGGCCATATACGAAATGTCCATGGCAATGCGCAAAAGCTCGTCAAAACGGAGATATACCCTGTCAACATTTACCTTGGCCTCTGAAATGGCCTGTTCCACCACCATCTGGTTCATGCTGTGAATGAGAATAAGACCCACCAGAAGCACGGGTATGAACACGGTTAAAAGATATGAAAAAGTCAATTTCTTTCCTATTTTCATATTATTGTATTTTCTGATCGCCAAAAAGTCCGTTTTCTTCAAGTTCATTTCGCTCCCCTTTAATAAAAATGGGACAGCACGTAAACCTTCCCCGGATTTATTCTGATCTTATACACACTATAACATTATTTTCAGAAAGACCATAGCCCTATTTGGACAGGATCTTAATTTGACATGATTGTAAAAAAATAAGGGGCTCTCGGCCCCCTTCGCTTTTACGGATTTACGTTTGTTAACAGCATGCAATGGTTTGCCGATTATTTGTCGATATCAACAAAGATCCGCTCGCCATCCTTTACCATACCCAGTTTTTCACGGGCGATTTTTTCAATGCTTTCGTCACTGGTAATTTCGTCCCGTTGTTCTAAAAGGGCTTGCTTGCTTTCCGTCTCTTTTTTAACTTTTTCCTCAAGAAGCTTCATTTGCAGCTTAATTTCATAGAACTCGGTTGCCTGAGCATTGAAGGTAAAGGTACCATATACAATGGTTCCTGCAACCAGAGGCATAATCCACCAGCCCGCTTTTTTCTTTCGTGTAGCCACAGGTTCTCACCTACCTGGAAGACATAAGTTTAATTTAAGTACCATACAACTGAGAAATGCCCATAAAAAAACAACTTGTTTTATTGGCGCATCCTATCAATTGGTTTGCGGGCATAGCCCGATTTAGTTCGTGAACTTATTATAGCACGGCTTTTTATTTACTGTACAGCTATTCCCCTTTTCCGGGGAATAGGACTTTATCCCTATATAAATTTGTCTGCAGGGCAAAAAGGACTGCCCGGGCCTTATTCCCATCAGCTTTTTTATGGGCAAAACGCTTTATCTTTTCCGAATGACATTTTTAAAACGTCTGAAGTCAACCTTAACCCTGTAGCTCTTTAAGCCAAGATTGGCCTTAACACGCCCTCTTACTCTGCCTGCTCTTATAGACAAGGCTCTGAAAACCGGAGACAAAAGACGAATAAGCTCCTTAAAGGGCCATGCCAATAAGCGGTAGACGGAAAAAAGCAGCCACAGGATAGGCCGGCTTAACAAGGTGCGATAAACCACGGCCCCCAAAAGGCAACCCAGGAAAAAGTAGGACCGGGTTTCGCCGCTGCTCAGGGCATAGGCTGCTATAAACAGCACAAGGGCTGAAAATATCCAAAATAAAACATCCTCCACATTTAAAAGCGAGGAAGGTGTTTTCAAAATCCGCCTTTTAAGGCGAAAAAGATCATACACGAAGGCAGCCAGCACGCCTGCAGCAGCCGCTCCGGCAAAAACCGTCAATTCCAGAGTTAAATTATTCTGCATGTCAGCGCCGCCTTCCTATCTGAAAAAGCCGGACAGGAAGCCTCCCTTTCTTTGCGGCGCCCCGCTGTCGAGATATTCGCAGGCGCAGATCTCACCCTCAACATCCAATTCCGATGTTTCCACATTCAATTTATTGATATGAATTCCTATGCCCCTGACCACCAGAATGCCAAGCTCTGTGTCAAGGACAATGCCTTCCTCATTGAAGCTTTCCACATGTCGGACTCCGGAGATCATCAGACGCCTTCTGTCCTTTAATATGATGTTTTGAGCACGCTGCTCAAAAGCCTTGCGTTCTTCCGGCATAACAGCACCTCCTCCTTAAAAAGCCGTGGCCGTCCGGAGCTCTTCCGGCATG
>JAFADM010000397.1 GCA_023424865.1 Bacillota bacterium
ACGGAAGCGGCGCAATCACACAGTATGCCAATGTAAAAAACCGCTCTTCAAAGGTGAAGCAGGGCCTGCTGAGAACCTACTCCAATAAAAATGTTTCCATCCAGGAATACATGGATTCGGACTATTATGAAAGATATGTTGCAAGCCTGCCGGTGTTTGGCATTAAAAACAATAACGACGCGGTACTTGCCGCCGTAACGGAGGGAATTGAGGAAACAGGAGTTATGACCTATCCCTCCGGAATTGTAGTGGACCTAAATCGGATCAATTTTGAAATTTACGTCAGAAATGTATTTGATGTGTCAATGTTCAATGTGTCGACCGGAGTGAATACCACTTCAAAAGGCGCGGAAATACAGCGGGTGGATGAGGAATTTATTAAAAGGGACAGAGAAATAACCTACTTCTTTCTTTCCGGGGAGGATGCCAATTACAGCAAAATGGCGGGCACCTACAGGGATTACTTAACCGAGGAAAAGCTTTTAACAGGAGTCATTGAGGAAGGCAGCACCATGCCTCTGGCTCTGGAATTTTTAACGGGAGCTACCGAATCGGGAATGCTCTACGACAAATACATTGCCATGACGGGCTTTGACAAGCTGGTTGAAATTTTTGAGAGGCTTAAGAGCCAAGGCGTTACCGACTTGAAGGTGCTGCTTGCTTCCTGGCAAAAGGACGGCGTGAATTACCCGGATTACTGGCCTGTGGCACCTCAAATTGGGGGAGCGGGCGGACTTAAGGATGTGGATGGGTATCTGGCTGATAATAAAGGAACGGATGTCTTTCTGGAAAACAATTTTACCTTTGCAATAAAGGAAACCGGAGGCTTTTCCGCTACCGAAGACATTGTTTACAGCGGCGTCAACGTACCGGTATCGGCAGGCTACACACGAACCTGGTTCCTCTTGAACCCCCAGGTAGCCTATGACAGGGCCATGGATTTTATAAACCGGCTTAAGGGCTATGCCAATATCGGTGTGGGCTATGAGTATCTGGGGAGAATTGTCTATCCCGATTACAATCAATCCAACCCCTTTACAAGAAGTGAAACGGTTGAAATATGGCAGAAGCTTCTGGAAAAGACACGTACACAAGGCAGAAAAGCGGCAGTGGAGGGGTTTAACCAGTATACCTACAATCACGCCGATTATTTGTACGCCGTTCCTCTTAAGGGATTTGGCCTGTCCATTGAGGATGCATCGGTACCCTTTGTTCAAATGGTGCTGTCAGGGAAAATACCCTTTTCCGGCATGGCGGGGAATCTGTCCTATGATCTGGCTATTCAAAAGCTCCAGTGGATTGAATACGGCGCGTTGCCTTTTTTCAGGCTGACCTATGAGGATTCCGTGCGTTTAAAGGAAACCGACTATAACAGCCTGTTTACCTCAACCTATGATAAATGGGAGGAACGGGTTTTGGCGGTGTACGGGGAGTTTCAGGAGAACTTCGCCTCTGTTTACGGAAAGCAAATGACCCTCCACGAAACCCTGAGTGACGGTGTTGTCAGGGTGGGCTATGAAAACGGTGTGCTCATTTATCTGAACTACAGCGAAGAGCAAAAGCTCATAAACGGCCTGAAGCTTCCGGCAAAAGGCTATTTAATAACCGCAGGGGAGGGAAACTAAATGACTTCTAGTGAAGTGCCTGCCATCCGGAGGAAAAAAAGATTTCGTATTACTGTTTCGACCAGGGAGCAGCTTAAGGGTCTGGTCTTCGTATCCCCATTCATTGTGGGGCTGTGCCTCTTCTTTATCTATCCCATATTTCTGTCCGTCAGGCTGAGCTTCGGAAGGGTTGAAAACATCGTAGGCTTCAAAATCGCCTGGGCAGGGATAGAAAACTACGCCAGAGCCTTTCTTCTGGATCCGGAATTTATGCCCATGTTTTTGGAGGTTGTAAAGGAAACCATCATCCAATTCCCTTTAACCATTGTCCTTTCTCTGATCATTGCCATCATCATTAATAAGAATATAAAGGGAAGGGGCCTTTTCCGCATTGCCTTTTTTATTCCCTTTCTTCTGGGCAGCGGGGAGGTTATGCGCCAGCTTATAAACCAGGGTGTGGACCAGCAGGTTTTATCCATACAGGACGGCACCATCATTCCCTACAGCATACTGAATTATTTCGGCTACACCATCGTCAACGCGGTTCAGAGCGTCTTTGGAATTATTGTATCCGTGCTCTGGGGCTCAGGCGTACAAATTTTACTCTTTTTATCGGGCCTGCAAAGTATTTCACCGGCACTTTACGAAGCCTCTAAAATTGATGGTGCAACGGAATGGGAGATTTTCTGGAAGGTGACCATACCCATGATTTCGCCCATGATCCTTTTGAATCTTATCTTTACCATTGTGGATTCCTTTACCAATATCCGCAATCCCATGATTGAATACATTAACAGCTACGGCTTCAAGCAAGCCCAGTTCGATTACGGAGCAGCCTTGGGCTGGATATACTTTGCCTTTATAGGAATTGTAGTGGCAATGGTTTTCGGCATTATGAAGGGCTATATGCACACCAATGAAATTGAGGAGGTAAAAAAGCATGGAAAACAGGGCAAATTTCGCAAAGTTATTACCATTGACCGCAGGCCGAAGGCCAAATAGGAGTGAAAATGCTTTTTTGAACCGCCATCCAGGGCTTAAGCTTTTCCTTTTAAAGAGCCTTAGGTATTTTACATCTCTTTCCAGGCTTTATGGGCTCTTCTCCCGGCTGCTTCTTTATATCCTGCTTGTGGGGCTGGCGTTTGTGTTTGTATACCCCTTCCTGTTTATGCTTGTAACCTCTCTTAAATCCAATGCGGATTTGAGTAATTTTGCAGTACAATGGGTTCCCACGGAGCTGAAATTTGAAAATTACTCCATTGCATGGGATCTGCTGGACTTTTCAAAGTATTTTGCCAACTCGGCAGCCGTTACGCTTCTGGCATCGCTGGGGCATATTCTTGTTTGCTCCTTTATAGGCTACGGCTTTGCACGGTTCCGGTTTCCTTTTAAAAAGCTTCTGTTCGGGTTTGTCATACTGGCCTTCATTGTTCCTGTACAGACCATCATCATTCCTTTATATCTGACTTACACCAATTTCGGCTGGATTAATTCCTATTTGCCCCTCATTGTACCAACCTTTTTCGGCTTCGGCTTTAAGGGTACCCTCTATATCTTTTTATTCAGGCAGTTCTACCTTACCCTGCCCAGGGATCTTGAGAATGCGGCCCTCATTGACGGCTGCGGTTTTCTAAAGACCTATTGGAAAATTGTTTTTCCCCTGGCACAGTCCACGCTGGTGGTTGCCCTTGTATTGTCCGTGGTGTGGCACTGGAATGATTTTTATGAGCCCGGTATTTACATATCCAAGGCTGCACTGGGCTTTCTGCCGCCCCGCATTAACCAGATTATAGCTGTTGTCAATGCTCCCCCGGAATCCCTGTTTGAGCTTCTGGCAAACCTTGGCCTGTCCGATGGGGAGGACACTCTTAATAATGCGGTGATTATGGCCGGTACCATGCTAATCAGTGCGCCGGTGATTATCTTTTTCGCCTTTGCCCAGAGAAAGTTTATGCAGGGGATTGAGAGAACAGGAATTACCGGAGAGTGAAAAATGGCATAAGCAAGTCAAATACCTGCCAAGCTTCACCCGGCAAGCTGAAAGAAAATCATTCCTTGACAATCAATTACGATGTAAAGTAAAACTTTACATAAAAATTTCTCATAGGAGGAACAAGAATATGATGAGAAAAAACAAGCTGTTTACTCTGGTCATGACAGTTCTGATTACTGCAGTGCTATTTTCCGGATGCGGAAATAGCGGAGGACAGACAGTGAATTCAAGCACACCCACCCCCACGGCAAGCAGCAGCGGAACAAGCGAGCCGACACCGGATGAAGTGCTGCCGCCCCTTAAGCTCAGCATTATGCTCCCTTACGGCACCAACGAGTACGACAATGAAAAGCTGACACAACGTTTTTACGGAGATATTGAGTCCTATACCAATACGGAAATTGAGTGGATCTTTTACGCGGTGGACATGTACTATGAGAAGCTGGCGCTGGTGCTTGCCTCCGGAGATATCCCAGCGATCTTTGTAACCGGAAAATCGGCGGAATTTTTAAATGCGGTATCCAACGATGCTTTCTGGGATATTTCGGATTCTGTGTATAATTATCAGAACCTGTCCCAAATACCCGAAGCCGTATTTTTGAATGCCTCCATTAACGGAAGACTGTACGGTGTGCCCCGCTCCAGAGATTTGGGGAGAAACGGCTTCGGCTACCGTTTGGACTGGCTTAACAACCTGGGCTTAAAGGAGCCTCAGAACATTGACGAGCTCTATGATATGCTGGTCGCCTTTACCTATGATGATCCTGACGGGAACGGCAAGGACGATACTTATGGCCTTGGCGTCTGCCAGTATACGGGAACCTGGGATATTATGCAGGTATGGTTCGGCGCTCCAAATAAATGGGGGGTGGATGCCAACGGCGATTTGACTCCCGCTCACATGACAGAGGAATATGACAATGCTCTGGCCTGGTTCAGAAAAATATATTCCGAAGGCCTGGTTAACCCGGATTTTGCCATTGTTCCCAGCGGTGACTGGGACACTCTCCTTTTGAGAAACAGCCTTTGCGGAGCCACCGCCGATGTCGTGGACCGTTTCAGAAGAAATCAGGAATATTTCGAAAAAGAAGGTATTCCTGCTCAGACCCGCATTATTGGCAGCATTGACGCAGGCTATGGCAAGCGAACCTTCCCCACTGCGGGTTATGCGGATCTTTTGGCTATTTCCAAGCAGAAAATTAAGACAGAGGACGATTTGGAGCGAGCCCTTCAGTTTATCGATGATATGAGCGATGCCGAAATGCTTAAGCTTATCGAATTCGGCTATGAGGAGGAAAGCTACTATCTGGATGAAAACGGTTACGGCGTTTTGTATACGGAAGAAGAGAAGACTGCCAAGGGCGTACCTATTTATGATTTTAAGAAGGGTATGAACCAGCTTCTTTCCTATTTTATCAGTCCCGAAGAGAATGAAAAGCGCCTGACCACAGCCCCTCCCACTTCTGAAATTCGTCTGGAGGAAGCGGCGGTGAAGCAGGATAATATCCAGTATGTGGTGGCCAATTACGGAGCGCCCTATACCTCCGCAACCTATACCGAAAGAGCCTCCGCCCTTGATGCCATTATTGAGGAGGCAAGGATTGCCTATATTATGGGTGAAATTGACGATGTGGCCCTCCGGGAAGCCAAGGATCAATGGTTGAGGAGCGGCGGAGAAACGGTAATACAGGAAATCAACGAGCTTTATCATGCTGCGGGTAACTAAATCATAAACCTTAAAAGGAGGGGACGGGCTTTTTGGGCCCGTCCTGTTCCGTTAACGGCGATTTGTGTTAATTACAGGGCAGTCCCCCAAGAGGTCCGTATCAGGGAAATTCGCCCGGAAAGAAAAGCGGATAAAGAGCCGGGGTAAAGACAGCCCGGAAATAGAATATCAGGTAAAGGAGATAAGGGTATGAACTGGATGCATTCCCTCCATGGCACCTGGGAGTTTTCACTGGATCCGAAAGGGGTCGGGCTTAATGAAAACTGGCAGGAGCGGCACTTTAATGACACCATACCTATTCCCGGCATTTTGCAGGCTCAGGGCTACGGCGAGCCGGTTTGTGAAACCACACCCTGGGTATCCAGCCTCCACGACAGGCTCTGGTTTCAGCGTGACGAGTACCGGATGACTTCGGCAGAGGTGAACATTCCCTTTCTGAGCCAGCCTCCCAGGCATTATCTGGGATCTGCCTGGTACGGAAAAACCTTTCAGATTCCGCCTCATTTAGCGGGCTGCCTTTTTTATTTAAATATTCAGTGTGTCAAATGGAAAACCCTTGTCTGGGTGGATGGGGAATACAAGGGGACGGTAACAAAGCTTTGCACCCCTCATAATCATTTGCTGGGTGAGCTGGCGGAAGGGGAGCATCACCTGACCGTGCTCATTGACAATGGACTGATGCATCCCTACCGGCCTGACGGGCATATGGTTTCCGATGCTCTGGGAGCTGCCTGGAATGGCATGGCGGGGGATGTTTCAGTGGAAGCGGTGCCTCCCATTCATATAAAAAGCCTTCGGATTTTTCCTGATACGGAAGGAAAAAAGGCCGGTGTGGAGGTTCACCTTTTTAATCCCAATAAGGATAAGGAGCAGGTGGAGGTTCAGGTTAACGGGCATTCCCAAAAGCTTATCATTGAAAAGGAAGCTCACACCCTGTTTTTTGAGCTTGACTATCCAAAGGACGCCAAAGAATGGGACGGCTTTGACAATAACCTCCATCAGGTACAGGCCTCGCTGTCATACGACCACTTTGTCCAGGAGAAAACGGATAGCTTCGGGTTTCGAAAAATAGAGGCAAGGGACGGAAGGTTCTATGTAAACGGCCGCCCCGCCTATTTCAGGGGGACCCATTTTGGAGGGGATTTTCCTCTAACCGGTTATCCCTGGACAGAGACTGGGCCCTGGCAGAGACTGTTCAGAATTTTAAAGGACTGGGGTCTCAATTATGTCCGGTTCCATTCCTTCTGCCCACCTGAGGCCGCCTTTGCCGCTGCAGACGGGGAAGGTGTTTTTCTGCAGGCGGAATGCGGTATGTGGAATGTTTTTTATGAGGGGTGTTCCATGAATGAGGTGCTGTGGGAGGAGACGGAAAGCCTTCTGGACGCCTTCGGGAACCACCCCTCTTTCGTTATGCTTTCTCCAAGCAATGAGCCGGGAGGCGACTGGTACAGTCCCCTGGCCTCATGGGTGGAAAGGTGCAGAAGGCATGATTCAAGACGCCTTTATACGGTTCAGTCCGGATGGCCCTATCCTATGGCACCGGAGAGCATTGAGGGAACGGATTACGTGTATTTTCACCGTTCCGGCTTTGGCATAAAGCCCGGAGGAACTATCCGGGGCAGCGTCGGCTGGCATGGCGGGGATTATGCCCTGTCGGTGGAAAATATCCGGTATCCCGTTATCTCCCATGAGCTGGGACAATGGTGTTCCTATCCGGATTTTGATGTTATAAGCAAGTTCACCGGCTATTTAAAGCCGGGCAATTACAAGGTATTCAAGGAAAGCGCCGGGCGAAACGGCGTCCTTAACATGAATAAAAAATTTGCCCTGCTTTCAGGTAAGTGGAAGGCCCAGCTTTACAAGGAGGATATTGAGGCAACCTTCAGAACGCCCCACATCTACGGCTTTGAATTGCTGGACCTTCATGATTATGTAGGCCAGGGAACCGCCCTGGTGGGGCTTCTGGATCCCTTCTGGGACGAGAAGGGATTTATTGCGGCCAGGGAGTTCAGGTCCTTCTGCTCCGAGACGGTACCTCTTATAAGGCTATACAAAAGAGTGTACACCAGCCGGGACAGCCTGGACTGCCCTGTGTCCTTTTACCATTTCGGGAAGAATGAAATCCGGGATGGAGTATTAATATGGAAAATTATGGATGAGAGTGGAAGAGCTGTTAAAGAGGGCACCCTGGGAACCTGGGTGCTTCCCATACAGCGCAGTATTGAAATTGGAAGCCTTAAGCAGGAGCTTAACGAACTTCCCGCTCCCGGGGCTTATGACATTATAATAGGTCTTCAGAACACTTCTGTAAAAAACAGCTGGCGCATTTGGCTTTATGAAGAAGAGGAAGAGGCGGCGCCTCCTGCGAATGTGGTTATCACCCGTTCTTTTAAAAAAGCTCTTGAGGCTCTGAACCAGGGGGAAAAGGTTATTTATATGCCGTACCCTGAGCATCACAGGCTGGATTCACCGCCCCTGTCCGTAAAAACCTCCTTCTGGAATTCCCAAATGGGGCCAACCTACAGCCGGGGAATGGGACTTGCCGTTGAAAAGGAGCATCCCGCGCTGGCCCTGTTTCCCACCGATGCCCATCAGGACTGGCAATGGGAGGAGATAGTCCGTGGTGCCCATGGCCTTAATTTATCCGGTTTCCCTGAGGAGCTTGTGCCTATTGTTCAGCCTATTGACGACTGGAACAGAAATTACAGGCTGAGTATGATTTTGGAGTGCAGGGCTTTGAAGGGAGCTCTCCTTATAGTAACCGCCGATTTGTGCCATGACCTTGAAACCCGACCGGCAGCCCGCCTCCTTAAAAAGTCCCTTATGGCCTATGCGGCCTCTCCTGTATTTAATCCGGAGACGGAGGTTGCAGAAGAGGTGCTGAAAAAGGCCTTTTTTCCCCGGCACATTATGAAGGAATACGGCGTTAAAGCCCGTCTTATCCAGGATGGAGAGGTGGATTTAACCTCCCTGCTGGACGGCAACCCCAACACCTTTGTCTCCGGCCCTCACTTTCGTTATCCCTTTACCCTTATGCTTGAGTCGGAAAGGAAAATAGTTCTTAAGGGCGTTCTCTATATGCCAAGGCAAAATGAACGGGAGCATAAGGGCGATATCAAGGGCTGCCGGGTGGAGGCCTGGCTGGAAGGCATGTGGAAAACGGTGTACGAAGGTGAACTGACTTCCTCCTTTGCACCCAAGGAGCTGCTGTTCTGTGAGGCTGTTACCACAGGCAGAATTCGATTTACAGCACGGTACGGCTTTTCTGCCAAGGGAGTATCTTTCTTCACGCAAACAAAGGAGGGCTGGTTTTCTCACACCCTGGACCATGAGGACCAGGAGGGAGCGATTGGGGAGCTTATGTATATACCCTTGAACTTGGATGGGGCGTTTGAAGGAGAAGAAGAATCCTCGGATAAACGGTCAGCCGACACGCTGATGGAAGAGAGCCGGGGGTCTAAAACCGCCACACAGGAAATTGATAATTAGAGAACTGCCTATGCCTATGTATAACCCATTATTTAAAGAAAAGAGGAACCGTATTAATGGAAAGCATAACCTTTCATAACTTAAACGGCAGATCGGGTAAAGGGCCAGTATCCTTTGGGGCACCATGGAAAAAAGGCCTTATAAGAACACCTTTCTACAGGCTCACCGATGGATCAGGCCGGAGTCTCCCCCTTCAAAGCAGGGTAACTGCCTCCTGGCCTGACGGCTCAGTAAAATGGAGTGCCCATAGCTGTGCTTTATCCGGTTGTCCGCCTTATGTGCTCACCTGTGACAGTAAAGAGGGTTCACAATGTGACAGCCAGCCGGAGGGACTTAAAATTACCTCCCAAAGCGGCTGTATCACAGTGGATGGAGGGTCCGTACGGGCCGAGTTCCGGGCCGGAGGCGATTATGTTATTGAAAACCTGGTCATTGACGGAAGGCTTACTGCCTCTTACGGAAAGCTTATCTATACTTCCCAGGCCCTTCATGAGGATGGAGATGTTAAAACCCTTACGGAGGAGGACTATTCCGGAAGAGCGGATCGGGTGACCGTAGAGGAAGAAGGGCCTGTTTCCTGCGTTATAAGGTTGGACGGGGTCCATGTCCATAAGGGAAAGGCCTTGATTCCTTTTATTGTGCGCTTTACCTTCACCTATAACGAAGCTTGCGTAAAGATGATGCACACCTTTTTGTATGACGGAGATCCTCAGCTGGATTTTATGAAGGCTATGGGAATAACCTTTCTATGCCCTTTGGAAGGAGAGGCCTGCAACAGGCATATCAAGCTGTCCGGTGAAAACGGTGTGTTTCATGAGGCGGGTCAGCTTCTGGTTTCCTGGAGGCCAAGGCTGCCCCAGGAGCTTTATGAGCAGCAGAGCCTTGGCCGCCTTTTGGATAAGGAAAGCCTGGAAGACGGGATAGTAAAATCAGCCCTTAAGGATATTCCCCTGTGGAACGGATACCGGCTCTATCAGGACAGTGCCGGACATTACACCATTCGCAAGGGAACAGGGAAGAGGGGCTGCTGTTTCATTGACGCACTTCATGGGGGAAGGGCAGGGGGCGTTGTTGGCATTTACGGCGAGGAGGGAGGATTGCTTTTGGGCATGAAGGATTTCTGGCAAAAGCATCCTTCCTCCCTCTGGGTGGAGGACCTGACAGGGGATAATACCCGTGTGACTGCCTGGATCTGGTCCTGTGAGCATGAGGCCATGGACTTCAGGCATTATGATACGGTAGGCCATGCCAGTGCCTATTATGAAGGCTTTGACGAGGTAGGAAGCACACCCTTTGGCATTGCCAATACCAATGAGCTTGTCCTGGCCGGCTTTGCACGGGGAATAGCGGAGGACAGCGAGGTGAAAAGCTTTGAGAAATATGTGCAAAAGCCGCCCATGCTTTTTACGGATCCGGAGTATTATCATTCGGCAAGGGCCTTTGGGCCGTGGAGCCTTATAAAGAAAGAATCGCCTTTTGAGTCCTGGCTGGAAAAACAGCTTAATCTTGCCTTGGACTTTTACCTCAAGGAGATTGAACAGAGGCAATGGTACGGACTTTTTCACTATGGGGATGTGATGCATACCTACGACAGGTTCAGGCATTGCTGGCGCTATGATATGGGGGGCTTTGCCTGGCAGAATACGGAGCTGGTGCCAACCCTCTGGCTCTGGTATGCCTTCCTGCGTTCCGGCAGGGAGGAGGTCTTCACTCTTGCCGAGGCCATGACCCGGCATTGCTCCGAGGTGGACCTTTATCACATGGGGGATTTAAAGGGTCTGGGCTCCCGGCACAATGTCCTTCACTGGGGCTGCTCCTGCAAGGAGCCCCGCATTGCCATGGCCGGGCACCATCGCTTTTACTATTACCTGACGGGGGATTACCGGCTGGGCGATGTTTTTGACGAAGTGAGGGACGGCGATTTAAGCACCCTCCATATGGATCCCCTGCGCCATTTTTATGATAAGGGGGCCATGGTATACCCCACCCATGCCCGCACTGGCCCCGATTGGTCCTCCTACTGCTCCAACTGGCTGACGGCCTGGGAGAGAAAGGGAGATACGCAGGCCAGGGATAAGCTTTTGACAGGCCTAAATGACATTAAGGCCTCTCCCTACGGCCTGATATCCGGCTCAGATTACGAATATGACCCCCAAAGCGGTCATTTAAGGTATATTGGGGAAAACGCATCGGGAGGATCTCACCTTGCCATTTGCATGGGCGCACCTTCCGTATGGTTTGAGCTGGCCGAGGTATTGGAGGATGAAGCATGGACGCTTCTGCTGGCCGAATACGGCGACTTCTATTTTGCGTCTCCCGAGGAAAAACGGATGAAGGCGCCAATGGTCAACGCGGACAAGGGCTTTGCCTTCCCTTACATGGCAGCGGCCATGGGAGCCTACGCTGCCCGTTATTATAAAAAGGACGCATTGGGAAGGAAGATCTGGAAGACTTTAGCGGAAGAGCTTGGGGGAAGCTCCGGAAAGAGGAGCTTTGAGGCGGTTAAGGTTGATACTTATGCCAATACCGGGGAGCTTTCGGAAATACCCTGGCTTTCAACCAATTTTACGGCACAATGGTGCCTTAATGTTATTCTTTCCATGGAGCTTGCGGGGGAGTATATGCCCCAATCTTTAACGGAGGTGGCTGGCAATGAAGCTATGGGTCAGTGAGCTTGAGGATACCTGTATACGCCTTTCCTGGGAGCCGGTAAGCCAGGCTCAGGCCTATCGTCTTTACTGGGCGGATAAGGATACGGAAACCGTTCGATTTAAATGCCTTATTAAAACAGAGGAAACTGGGACTGTTGTGAGAAAGGCAACCCATCTGAAGCACTATTTTAAGGTTGCCGCCGAAAAGGATGGCAGGATTATTGAAGAAAGCAGCCTTGTGGAAACTCAAATTAAAAAAGTATTTCACCCCCAGCTTGAAAGGCTTTCACGGGGGCTTGCCGCTGTGAGCACGACGGAAGGGGTATTCTTAAGCTGGCGGCTTATGCGGGAGGAGGTCGACGGCTGGTGTGAAACCGGTCTTACCGGCGTTGATTTTAATGTCTGCCGAAACGGTGAGCTTCTGGCCAGGGTGACCCACAGTACCAATTATCTGGACAGGGAGGGTACCGGTGAGGATCGCTATTCAGTGGAGCCAATCCATCCGGAAGGCGGGCAAAGCGCGGTTGCTTTTACTGGAAAAAGTCCTTGTGAAGAGGTTAAGGCCTTTCCTTCGGGAGCCAACTACATTGATTTGCCTCTTAAAATTCCTGAACCCGGCATAACGCCTTCGGGACAGCCCTTTACATACAATGCCAACGACATGAGCGTAGGAGATGCGGACGGAGACGGGGAGTATGAGTTTTTTGTCAAATGGGATCCCTCCAACTCCAAGGATGTGTCCCATTCCGGATATACGGGCCGGTGCCTCATCGACTGCTACAAGCTGGACGGCACCCTGCTCTGGCGTTTGGATATGGGGCCTAATATCCGGGCGGGAGCCCATTACACCCAGTTTATGGTCTATGATTTTGACGGGGACGGAAAAGCGGAAATGGCCGTTAAAACAGCCCCGGGCACGAAAATATACCGCTTTTGGGGGGATGGAAGCGTTAAAGAAGAAAGCTTCATCACCCGCCCAAAGGAGGATATTGACGCGGGCTATGGGAACGAAGATGATTACAGGTACAGCAGCGGGGACTATTACGAACACCTGGTCCGCCGCTTTATGGCCTGGCAGGAGCATGGGGAAGTGAGGGCGGGGCACTGGCCGGATACCCTGGAGGCCTGCTTCGGAATTGAAGCCCGGTATGATTACCCCCTTGCCAGGAAGGATGCCGAAAGCCTTGTGAATTACTTTATGGACGTCTACGCTCCCGGCAGAAATGAAAACAACCGGTTAAGGGAATTTGAGGGCTTTGTTCTTTCAGGGCCCGAATACCTTACCCTTTTTTCAGGAGACGGCAGGGAGCTGGAAACGGCCAGGTTTCCTTTTGAACGTGTGGATGACGGCCTTTTATGGGGCGATTACGCCATGAAACGGATTGAACCTGGCAACCGTGTGGACAGGTTCCTTTCCGGCGTGGCTTATCTGGACGGGGAGCGGCCCTACCTTGTGGTATGCCGGGGGTATTACACCCGTGCGGCTGTGGCCGCCTATTCCTTTTTTGACGGCAGACTCAAGGAGCACTGGCGTCTTGACAGCGGCTTTGTACCCATGGACAATCCTTTCAGGGCAGGTCCCCACGGCAATACGGGCAGGGATCCCATATACGGAGTTCTGGCGGGACAGGGGAATCACAGCCTTTCAACCGCCGATGTGGACGGGGACGGCTGTCAGGAAATCATCTATGGGGCGGCAGTCATTGACCATGACGGAAGCCTCCTTTACAGCAGCTTCGGAAATTTGCCTGACGGAAGGTATGTGAAGCTGGGGCACGGGGATGCCATGCATGTGGCGGATATTGATCCCGACCGTCCCGGCCTGGAAATCTTCAGCGTATTCGAAGGCGGACGGTCCGCGCCCTACGGCTATGCCCTGCGGGATGCACAAACCGGTGAGGTCATTTATGGCGAGTACGCCGACAGGGATCTGGGCAGGTGTATGATTGGGGATATTCATCCGGGGGCGAGGGGCCTCCAGACCTGGGTCAATTGTGTCAGAACCTGCACGGGAGAGGTCTTGCCCGACAGGGTGCCGGGAACGAATCAAAGCATCCGCTGGGCGCCGGATATGAGTACCCAAATACTGGGAAGGCCGTATAGAACAGGCGGACACCAGGGCGTCATCTATGATAATACCCACGGTGTACTTTTGGATCCCGAGGGAGTGGAAACCAACAACAGCACAAAGGGGAATGCCTGCCTTATTGCGGATATTTTCGGAGACTGGCGGGAGGAGCTCCTACTTCGAAAGGCCGACAATTCCGCCATTCGCATTTTTACCTGCGCAGAGCCTACGGGGCACAAGCTTTTTACCCTCATGCACGACATACAGTACCGTACTGCCATAGCCTGGCAGAATAATTGCTATAACCAGCCGGGATATACCCAGTTCTATTTTGCTTCGGACACGGATTTTAAGTATGTGCTGCCATGAAAACCGCCTGATTTTTCCAGGGAGGCCTGAATGGACAAAATCGCTCTAAAATCTTTAAAAAAATGAAAATAGGCAATTGTAAAGCATGGGCGACGGCAGTATGATGGGAATGTTGGGGGCAATCAATTCTGTCCGGGGGGACAGAAAAATAAACGGAAAGCCTTCAACTTTAGGAGGATGGAATCTATGGCAGGTTTATTTCCAAGAACAACGGTTGCAGGCGTGTCCTTATCACGCATGATTATCGGAACCAACTGGATGGCAGGCTGGAGCCATACAAGTCCCGCGGCCGATCAGATGATTAAATCCCGGCATTCATCCCATACCACTGTGGAGCCCATGCTGGAAGCGTTTCTTTCTCACGGTGTCGATACGATTATGGGCCTGTTCAATGCAACGCCCCATATTCACCGGGCGGTAATGGAAACAAGCCAGAGAACGGGAAAGGACATTATTATCATCGACACCCCCATTGTGAATGTGGAAGACAATGCCCAGGCCCGTCAGGAGGCTGAAGCCACCATTAAAAAAAGCCGGGAGCTAGGGGCCACCTTTTGCCTGCTTCACCATTCCTGTGTGGAAAAGCTGGTTAATAAGGGAAAGGGAACCATTGAACGCCTGGACGATTATACAAAAATGATCCGGGACGCAGGGCTCATCCCCGGCCTGTCGGCCCATATGCCGGAGCTTGTTATTTACAGCGATCAAAACAATTATGATGTGGAAACCTATATTCAAATTTACAATTGCATGGGCTTTTTGATGCAGGTGGAAATTGAAACGGTGAACCGCATCATCCGCACGGCCAAGAAGCCTGTCATGACGATAAAGCCCATGGCAGCGGGCCGGTGCACCCCTTTTGTGGGCCTGAACTTCTCCTGGGCTACCTTAAGAGAGTGTGACATGGTTGCGGTGGGCTGCTATAACGAGCTTGAGGCACTGGAGGATATTGAAATTTCTCTGGCTGCTCTTGAAAGGCGGCTCCCGGAAATTGGTGTCCGCCAAAGCCCCAACCAGAGCCAGGCAGCCTTTGGCAAGGCTTGAATCTATAAACAGTTGTTTTGCAATAATGCAGGAAGCCCTGGAGGATAAACCCCTTCAGGCTTCCTGCTTCTTTTTGCATCAATTTCAAAGCCTTACGGAAATAGGCGGGAAAGTCTGTGCTAAGGCCTTTTAGGAATCCTCAGCTTTTTCCTCAACCACAAAAGCTTTCTCTTCAACCACAAAGCTAAGGATTTTCCCCGGCACATACACGGTCTTTACAACTCTTTTTCCCTCCAAAAGGCATTTTACCGCATCCAGCGCCATTGCCTTATGGGCCGCCTCCTCCTG
>JAFADM010000425.1 GCA_023424865.1 Bacillota bacterium
ACTCGGATGACCTCGCACTGATTGGAGCAGTCCGTGCAGTCCACGGTACGCACAAGAAAATCGCTGCGGATGTTGGAAAGGCCGTGAAAACGGGTGGCTCTGCCGGGGAGGGCCATTTCGTCCATGGCAAGCAGCGCCGCTCCGTAAGCTCCCATGACATCGTAATGGAGAGGCACCAGAATTTCCTTTCCAAGAAGCCTTTGAAAGGCATCCAGTATGCCCACATTGGCGGCGACACCTCCCTGAAAGACAATGGGAGCCAGTATTTCCTTGCCCTTGGCCAGATTGTTGAGATAATTTCGCACCAGAGCCTCGCACAGGCCTGCCACAATATCCTCAACGGAGTGGCCGGTCTGCTGCTTGTGAATCATGTCCGATTCGGCAAAAACGGCGCATCGTCCGGCAATACGTACGGGGGAACGGGCTTTTAAGGCATAGCCCCCGAATTCCTCAATGGGAATTTCAAGCCTTGCCGCCTGCCTGTCCAGAAAGGAGCCTGTTCCTGCGGCGCAAACAGTATTCATTGCAAAATCACAGGCTACGCCGTCCCTCAGAAGGATAATTTTTGAGTCCTGGCCCCCAATTTCCAGAATGGTTCTAACCTGGGGTACAGCTCTTAAGGCAGCGACGGCATGGGCTGTTATTTCGTTTTTCACCACATCGGCTCCCACAAGGAGGGCTGCAAGCTGCCGTCCGCTTCCCGTGGTGCCGCAGGCCCCGATGGGAGCATCGGCTCCCAGCTTGCGGGTTAAAAGGTCCAGTCCTTTTACCAGAGCATCCACAGGCCGTCCGCCTGTTCTGAGATAGAGCTTTTCAATGACCTCGCCCTTTTCATCCACCACCACCAGATTGGTGCTGACGGATCCCACATCAATACCGAGACTGTAATTTTTGTTTTTTTTATGTTCTGACAAGATGAGGTTCTCCTTTCCTGTTACGGATTTTTCTTCTCGCCTCCAGCATATCCAAATAGGCCTCCAGCCGGGTAATATAGCCTGCTTCGCCGGTCATTTCATCCACCACCAGGGTCATGACGGGAAAGTCTCTGTCCTTTTGAATATTGGGCAGAATGGCCTTGCTTACTATTTCCGGCATACAGCCCAGGGGAAAAACCTGGATGGCCCCGTCGTAGCCCTCCTTGCTTGCCAGGACTGCTTCACCGATGCATTCCTGACCATGCCCTCCCACCGTATGGGGAAGATAGGGGCGGCAGGCCAAACGGATGGCGGGGGAGTTGATTTTCAAGGGCTTCAACACCATGTCGTTAACCCACCAGACAGGCGTCAGACGCCGTTTTGAGGAAACTCCGGCAGCCATAAGCTTATCCTCCAGGTAGAGGTTGGAAAAGGGCTCGATGATAGTATAGATTTCTCCAATAACCGCAATTTTCAACGGCTGGCGGCTTTTGTCCGCAGGAAGGCTCCTTAGCTTTTTTTCATATTCTTTAAGGGTTTCCTCCATATTCCTGGTGCCCCTTTGGTTCATAAGGGCATTTCGGCAACGGGCCAGCAAAGCGGGAAGCTCACGGGGTTCCTCCACATAGCCTGCAAGCAGCCGGGCCTCGGCTTCCAGCTTTTCCAGATGTGTTAAAAAACGGTAGGTCCGGTAAAGGGCTTTAAGTTTTTCATTTCTGGAGTGGGGCGAGTTTACGGTGACTCTTTTAAGCCTTCTTAAGAATTCATCCTTGCCGATGGCACCTGGCGAATCCACTACAATAAATTCAAGATTGTGGCCAAGGCCTTTTAAAATGGACATTTGAAGCTCGCAGTATTCACCGAAACGGCAGGGACCGCAGCTTCCCGGGATAAGAATGGTATCGGCTCCCTTTTGAATGCACTCCAGATAGTTTCCCATCATGATTTTAAAGGGCAGGCACATTTCGTCGGGAGAGTGGTAGGAGCCGGCCTGCAAAACAGCGGGGGAATGGCCTCCCGGAAGGATATAGTCAATGTCTAAATCATCAAAGAGCGCTTTGGCAGCAAGCACGGTATTCCCCATCCTGGGTACGGTGATTTTCAAGAGCCTTCCTCCTTTCCAGAAGATCCATAAAGGCCTCCAGCCGGGTGTCAAACCCTGCTTCGCCCGTATGCTCGTCAATTTTGAGAACCAGAAGGGGAAAATCCCCGATTTTATCCCTGACAAGCTCGATAACAACCGAGTCGATGCCGCAGGAAAAGGAGGACAGGTAAATAAAGCCGTCGGCACCGCCTTCCTTGAAAAGGCTTACGGCAGCACCGTAATTTTCCCTTGCAAAGGACCAGAAGGGCTTTTTAAAAAGCATGTCCGATTCCTTATTTATGGCCTCCGTCGAGAGTGTCTCCAGAGTGAGGACACCTGCTCCGGCCCGTTCAAGCTTTTTCATGAGATTCATGTTGACGAAGCTGTCATATACCTGATAGGGATGGCCCAGTACGGCAATGGTAAGGCTACGGCCCTTTGTTTTGATGCCGATAGCCGATTGCCTCTGGCTTTCCAGGGCACGCTCAAGAGCGCTGCTTACACGTGTGCTGTCCCTGGACAGAAGGCTTGCGGCGGATTTGGCCCAGGTTCTGAGCCGTGCCGGATCCCAGGCGTAAATGGGCGGAGCGATGAGGGGGGGAAGATCCGGAATGGTATTGGCTACCATTTCGGGAATGCCGCAGAATTTGGGGCAGATAAACTCCCTTTTGTCCAACTGCATGATGCGGGGGATGAAAATGGCGTCGCAGCGGTTTCGAAGCCAGGCCACATGGCCGTGGAACAGCTTGACGGGAAGGCAGGCCTCATCCACACAGTAACGGACGCCCTCGTCAAGAATGTGGCGGTTGGTGTCCGGGGAAGGAACCAGCTCGGCCCCCATTTCAGTAAAAAAGGTTTCCGCAAAAAAACGGTATTTTGAATATAATAAGCCCTTGGGCAGGCCTATTTTCATTTTCAAGATTTGGTCTCCTTTCAGCTAAAGCCTAAGTTAATGGCTATTACTTTAAGTTGCTGTTATCATCTAATTTATAGGTTGTTGTCTTAATTATGGTTATTGGCTGAATTAACGGTTAAAGCATAAATAACAGCCAAGCCGTATTAAGGGAATGCTGTTAAAGGGGAGGGGGCCGAAGCCCCCCGCGCTTTAATTGCTTTTTGACTGTCAGCTCTGTAGTTATTATTGACAATTCGGTCCGGTTTATTTCCCATAAAAGTTCCGAAATACAGGACCTTAACCCATCGCCAAATTGGATAAGCACCTATCATGTGATTTGTGCGAACATCTCAAAACAGATATCTAATAAGGATTTTGTGTACTTATGCTATAATCTGAGCAGGATCAAACGAATATTCTATTTGATTTATCTAAAATCAAAGTTGGTGGTTAGCTTGCACGATAAAAAAAATTATATTCATTACTACATCATGATGGTGCCCGGGCTGATCTGGCTTGTTTTGTTCAGCCTGGTGCCAATGGCCGGCATAATTATGGCTTTTCAG
>JAFADM010000449.1 GCA_023424865.1 Bacillota bacterium
CAAAAAAAGGGAACCCGGAGGGTTCCCAAAGCTCTGTGACACTTCTGAGGTCTTTATTTGCCAATCTCCTTGCAGTAGGCCTGCCATTGGCTGGTAAATTCCTGCTGGATCTTTTCAAGCCCGGCGGCCTTTGCCTTTTCCCGGAACAGGGCCACACCCTTTTCAACATCGTCTACAAACCCGCCCTGCAATGGAACCAGATACTGGCTTTGGACCTGGAACAGGGCCGCACGCTCTGCCTGATACGGAGTAATGTCCTCAACGAAGCCTCCATAAAGATTATCGCTCACCACAATATTCGGAGAGGTTTCATACATTTCAAATATATTAAGAACGGTATCAAAGCTTCTGTCAAACAGCTGAATTTCAGGATTGCGCCATGCCCAGCCGTTCATGTTCTCCCTCATAAAGCCGTTGGTAGTGGTGTCGCCAATCATTTCATAATAACCGTCCTGCGATATATTGAAATTGACGCCCTCAATGCCGTATTGGGTTAAATAGTTA
The DNA here is from genome assembly GCA_023424865.1 of Bacillota bacterium. The sequence continues at coordinate 505 of JAFADM010000449.1, forward strand.
TAGGTTTTATCCAGCACCATCTTGGAGTAGAAGGCCACCGCCCTTTCGGCGTTCTGGCTGCTTTTGGGCACTGCAAAGCCGTTGTGGACAGGATGCACCGGCTCTACATACCCCGATACTTCAGGTGCGGATAAAAAGCCAACCTCCCAATCGGGCTGAGTGCTCTTTACCTTTCCCAGGGTGGTGGCAAATTTTACCGGGTTGGATCCCAGAAGCGCGCCCACTTTGCCGGTTTCAAACTGATCCGGAGGGTATTCCTTTGTGGAAAGGGCGCTCTTGGACCAGAAGCCCTTTTCCTGCCATCTCTGCAAAAGCTTCATATCGCTTACAAACGCATCGGATTCCCAATAATTAAGCAGTTGGGAAGGATTTTTATAATCGTTGTACAAGCCGTAGGCCAGAGGCAGGCTGGTAGCATGCTGGTGGTCGAACACAGGTCCGAAGGCTGAGAAGCCGGGTCCGCCGATACCCCAGTCGGCAGGCAGCTCCAGGGTGGGCATCATTTCAGGCTCGTTCTTCTTGATAGCGTCAAGGTATACCTCCAGGGAAGCCAGATCCTTTATTTCCGGGCAGCCGTATTTCTTCCTCAAATCCTCCCGATACACAATGCCGCCGGGAACATATTCCTTCCAGGTTGCGGGTATGGTGTAGATTTGACCGCTAACCTTGACGGCGTTCCAGAAGCTTTCCGGAACAAAGCTCCAAAGCTCGGGCGCCGCCTTGGGAACGATGGTGTCCAGAGCAAGAAACGCGCCTTTCTTGGCGTACTGATTGTAGTTCATCCACTCGGCCGTAAACAGAAGGTCAACATTCTGGCCGGATGCCAGTAGAAGATTGTATTTTGTGGAGGTGTCGGACCATGTTGTAAAGTTATAGACAACTGTGCAATTAAGATCCTTTAGAGCCAGTTCATTAATCTTATCCTGGATAGTCTGCAAATCTCTGGGGGCATTTCCCAGCATATAAAACTGCAATTCCACCCTTTTTGACGTATCAATGGAAGGCTGTGGCGGAGCTGACTCCGATGGGACGGGAGTTGTGGAAGCGGATGCCGTAGGAGTGGGTGTAGAAGCGGGCGTAGCGGTTGTTCCTGTTGAACCACACCCGGTCATTGCGCCGACCAGCACCACAGCAGCCAGCCATGCGCCGATTCGTTTTGACATACTTCTTTTCATGTTCGATCCTCCTAAATACATTTTTATGTTATCCGGCAAAGCCGGCTCTAACCTTTTACAGCGCCTATGGTCAGACCTTTAACAAAATATTTCTGGACAAAGGGGTAGAGAAAGATAATAGGCCCCACAACAATGACCGCCATGGCAAGCTTTGTGGTCTCGCCGGGGATATCCACACTGACATTCACGCCGGTTCCCTGTGAAAGGTTTCTCAAAAACTCGGCGCCGTTCAGAAGATTGTAAAGGAAAAACTGAAGGCTGTATTTTCTGGGCGTATCAATAAAAAGCATGCTTAAAAACCAGTCATTCCAGTAATGGAGTCCCAGGAAAAGTCCTACTGTAGCAAGGCCCGGAAGAGTAAGCTGAAGAATGATGCTGTGGTAAATTTTAAAATCGTTGGCCCCGTCGATTTTAGCCGATTCAACAACCTCATCCGGCACCGACATACGGATAAAATTCTTCATTAAAATAACAAGAAAGGGCGACATGAGCATGGGCAAAATCAGCACCGCAATTTTATCCCGCAAATGAAGAAAGTTCGTGATGAGAATATACCAGGGAACCAGGCCGCCCTGAAACAGGGTTGTAAAATAGATGAAAAAGGAAATCTTGTTTCTGGATCGGAAATCTCTTCTTTGGAGCACATAGCCTCCCATGGAAATAAGCAAAAGTCCTGTGAGGGTTCCCACGACAGTTACAAAAATTGTAATGCCATAAGCGTCAAGGATACCCTGGGGAATAGCCAGAATAGCCTTATAGGCCTCCAGGGAGAATTCCCTTGGTATAAGGCGGTAACCCTCTAAAATGATGGAGCGGTTGGATGATAAAGAGCCTGAAACGATAAGCCAGAACGGCACCAGGCAAAGCATTACAATCAGTGTCAATGTAAGATAGGCTATGACATTAAAAGCTATGAAACTTGGCGTCTTTTTTATTTTCATGCAGGCATTTCCTCCTAGACTATGCTTAACCGCCATCTTAAAACAGGGCGTATTCCTCGTGCTTTCTTTTAATCAGCCAATTTACCGTTATTATGAGGACAAACCCGAAGACAGATTGATAGAGCCCGGCTGCAGTCCCCATTCCGATATCAAAATTCATTCTGAGGGAACGGAATACATAGGTATCAATAATATCCGTGGCGTCGAACAGCATCCCGTTCTGGCCGATGACCTGATAGAAAAGATCGAACTGTCCCCGCATAATGCTCCCCAGGCTGAAAAGAAAGAGCATGATAAAGGTAGGGATTAAAGACGGCAGGGTGATATGGCGTATCTGCTGGAAGATATTCGCTCCGTCAATTTCCGCCGCCTCGTAGTATTCCGTTCCAATGCCCATTATGGCCGCAAGGTAAATGACAGAACCATAACCCAAATTCTTCCATATATATAAGGCTATGAGGACGTATTTCCAGATGGACGGGGTGGAATAGGCGTTAAACGGGCTTAAGCCATAGGATTGAAGCAGGGTATTGATAAAGCCGGACTCGAAGTTGAACAGATTATAGACAAGAACACCCACAATAACATAAGAAATAAAATAGGGAAAAAACATAATGGACTGGGATACCTTGGCAAACAGGCGGCTTGAAATTTCACTGAGCAAAATGGCCACAAACACCTGCAACACGTTTCCTATAACGATGAAAGCCAGATTGTATAAAAGGGTGTTGGCCGTAAGCTTAAGCAAAATTCCCGACTGGAACAGGTATCTGAAATTATCAAGGCCCACAAAGGGGCTCCCGAAAAGGCCGCCGATAAAGTCGAAGCGGG
>JAFADM010000038.1 GCA_023424865.1 Bacillota bacterium
GCAGCCACCCAGAAGGGTTATTGACAAAAATGCTGCAAGTGCCTTAACCAGAACTTTTTTCATCATAGACTCCTCCACATTCTTTTTTAATATATGATAGCTCCGATTGGCCACTCGAAGCCTGTCACCAACTTGTATTGACCGTTTTCCTGACAAAGCCGTGTTCCTTAAAGAAAATTATTTTGCGCCTGAGCCTGTTTACCCTTTTACAGACCCAACCATTACACCCTTGACAAAGTACTTTTGGACAAAGGGATAAATAATGAGCATGGGAAGAATGGAGATAAACAGGGTCGCATATTTGATGCTTTCTACTGTAACGGCTTTAAAATCGTCGTCAACGATACCCTGAGCCGCCAGTTCCTTAGCGATTTGTCCCTGAATGACGATTTCCCGAAGCACAAGCTGAAGGGGATAACGTACGCTTTCCTTTAAGTAAACCATGGCGTCAAACCAGCCGTTCCACTGACTCACGGCATAAAACATGCCGACAGTGGCAATAGCGGGCATAGACAGGGGGATAATGACCCACCATAAAATATGGAAATCATTTGCGCCGTCCAGCCGGGCGGACTCTTCCAGGGATTCCGGGATGCTTTGAAAGAACGAGCGCATGATAATGAGATTCCATGTGGAAACAGCGCCTGGAAGGATCATGGCCCAGAAGGTATTGTAAATCCCAATATTGTTAACCAGAAGAAACTTAGGAATCATTCCGCCGGAAAAAAACATGGGAATGGTGGAAATCAGAAGATACAAATTCCTCAGGGGCAGGTTCTTTTTTGACAGCGGATAGGCCATCATGATTGTCAGAAGCATACTGAGAGCAGTCCCTGCCGCCATATAAAGTGCGGAATTAAGAAAAGCCCTTGGAACAGTGCCGGCTTCCATAACCTTGTAGTAGGACTGCAGACTGAATTCCACCGGCCAGAAGCTGACAAGCCCCCGGTTGATAGCACTGCTGCTGCTTAAGGAAATAGCGGCCACGTGAATGACGGGCAGCAAGGTAATAAGAAGAACAAGGATCATAACGATATGTGTCACGCAGTCAATAATGCGTGAGGAAACAGAGCGATCGCGAATCATGCTGCACCTCCTTAAAAAAGTCCGCTGTCCGTCAGCTTTTTACTAATTTTATTTGCAATGAGCAATAACGAAATGTTAATGACGGAGTTGAAAAAATCAATGGCCGTTCCCAGGCTGTATTCCGCTGAAACAAGTCCCCGGCGGTAGACATAGGTGCTGATAACATCCGACACCTCATAGGTTACAGGCGTCTGCATCAGAAGCGCCTTATCCGCCCCGCCGCTCATCATCTGGCCCAGCCTGAGAATCAGCATAATGGTGACGGTTCCCTTTATGGCAGGCAGGGTTATATGCCAAATTTGTCTCAGCCGTGATGCCCCGTCAATTCGTGCCGCTTCGTAAAGCTCCGGACTGACGGACGTCAATGCGGCCAGATAGATTATTGCATCCCACCCGAAGTTCTGCCAGATATTCGAGCCAATAAAGATGGTCCTGAACCACTTTACTTCTGCCATAAAGTAAATGGACTCTCCTCCAAATACGTTAATGACTTTATTAACGAATCCGGTTTCAGGAGATAAAATAAGAAACAGTATACCCACGATGGATACCGTGGAAAGAAAATGAGGCAGGTAGCTTACTGTTTGAACGATTTTTTTATACCTGTAGCTTCGAAGCTCATTGAGCATGAGAGCAAATAAGATAGGTATCGGAAAGGACCAAAGCAGGTTGTACACATTGAGCAGAACGGTGTTGGCAAGAAGTCTTTCAAAGAAAGGGTGCTGGAAGAAGGACATAAAATTATCCAGTCCTACCCAGGGACTCCCCATAATTCCCTTTCTGATACTGTAGTTTTTAAAGGCGATGATAACACCGTACATGGGTACATATTGGAAAATAATGTAATAGATAAGACCGGGCAGCACCATAAGCTGCAAAAACTTGGTCTGCTTCAGACCTTTGAAAAGGTTTTTTCTTTTCCCCAGTGAGGCTGTCTGCATATACAATTCCTTTCCCAACTGCGGAGTTTTGGACATTAGCTAACTCTTCGTCTCCTGCTGCGCCCTTCGTCTCCCAGTTCAATCGTGTTTCTGTAATGCTGTAAATGCAGTATAACCGGATTGACTTTCCCGGCACAACACACAATATTTTGATTGAGCACACAATTCTTCAGGCCGGGCAGAATCACAATTTGCACGAAGCAAATAAAGAAAACTGCGGGATTCAGGATGTCTTCACTTAAATCACACAGTTTTTTAGAAAGCGGACATTTCTTTAAAAAAGCCTTAAAAACCTTATAAAACGCCGTTTTCATTTATCCCGGCTCACTCACCGGGAGGTTTCTGCGAAATTCCGTGGGGCTAACAGCCTTCAAACGCTTAAAAGCCCGGCGGAAGGATTTATCACTGGTATAGCCAACCTCAAGCGCAATATCCGCCACTGCATTCCGGCTGTCGGACAGTAAGCGGCAGGCCTCCGTGATGCGTAAATTTTCCACGTATTGAGACAGATTATCGCCCACCGCATTTTTGAAAAACTGGGATAGGGTCGCCTCTCCGATGGAAAAACGTTCGCAAATCATGGCAAGGGAAAGATCCGGATTCCTGTAGTTTTCATGGACAAACTCAAGCATGAAGCCCTTGAGCCGTGTCGCCTTATCGTTTTTAATAAAGCAGCTCATCTTGCAAAGGCTTGAAAAGTATCCCACCATGTACCGGAAGGTCTCCTCATTACCCTTATTGCAATCCTCCATGTAAATATGAAACATGGAGTAGTCAAGCTTAAACCGTTCATAGAGCTTAAGAAGGGTGCCTCGAATTTCTATCAGCAGCTGTGCGCGCTCTGCCAGGGGAAGCTTGGTATGCACAAAATGGGCCTGAAAGATTTCCTCCAGTATTTGGAGAGCCTCCTCCTCCCTGCCCGCACTGACCAGCTGAACGAGACGCTCCTGGGTTTCGATGGAATAGCTGTGAACATATCCTTTTTCAGGTACGGTGGAAGCCCAATGGACAACCCGGCTCTCCTCGCTGTCCCAGAAGAATTCATAAGCCAGCCGTGCTTCGGAAAAGGAAGCAGGTATATTTTCCAGGCCATCGCAAATGTTCCCTCCAAATAAGGAAACGAAAACGCCGTATTCCTGAAGCATGGTTCGCTTAATCGACGCGGCAAACTCCTGAGCTCCCTGCTGGAATGCTTCCCTGTCGTTCTGTCTGGACGGAAAAAGGATTACCACCTTATTTTTCTCATAGAGGCTTGCAAGAATCCCCATCTCCCGTCCCATATCCTCCGCCGTTTCCATAAGCAGAATACGCCCGTTGCTCTGCTCGCTGATAAGGCTGCTGTTGGAGGTAGCCAGCGAATCCCCATGCTCTGCGACAACCGCAAGCAGAACAAGGAAGACCTCACCCTCAAGGCTTATACCCATGGCCTGCATGGCGTCGCCTATTTCCTGGCGGCTTGTGTATTCCCCACGGTACAGGTTGTTGATAAATTCCATTTTCAAAATGGGGTAATGGGTTCTCAGAGCGTTTTCAAGCGTTGCATTATCCGCTATCATACGGTTTACAAAGCTCTCCAGAAACTTCATTTCATCTACACGCCGGGTTCCAAGGGGTGTATCCATTGTCTTTGAGATGGTATCCGTCATCTTGATTAGCGGCTTGGAGGTCATATAGGAAATAATGGCGCCCACAATCAGCTCAAGAAACAGTATCATAAGAAGCGGGTATAAAATGGATCGTATGGAATCCCACTGATCCAGAAGCCCCTTGCTTGACACCTCCAGATAATAGGTCCAGCCCCACTCCTTGGAGGTCAGATAGGCAATAATGGTGTCGTCCTTTTTATGAAAGCTGTAAAGACTTTCTCCCACCTCAATTTCAGAGGCAATGTCCGGGTTGCCGGTCTTCGCCCATAGGACGTCGTTGCCGTGGGTTAGATAAATATTGCCGTAACTAAACACATCAACCTTTGAAAGAAGCTTCTCCATGGTATTCAAATTAATAAAAAAGAACACATACCCGTCGTTCATGCCTGAATTGTTGGAGGAAAAACGGCAGATATACGGAAGCACCCACCGGGTTCCGCCGGGAAGCTGCATGGAAATGGGATCAAGGAAGATGCCGTTTGCCCCTGTCTGCGACAGGCGGCTGCCGAACTCTTCAAAGCTTGGTATTTCCGCAGTAAAATAGGTATTATAGTATTCGCTGAGGCGCCGCACTTCGGAGGTTGTAACAATGGTGTCGCTGCGGCTGAAATAAATGCCCAGCTCCATAAGAAAATCGTCCGGCGCGGCATAGCGCTTGAGAATGCTTTGGATATCCCAAATGGAGTAATACCGCGAATTCTCCAGCGGCAGACCTGCATACACAAAGCTGATAAACTGGGGATCCACGCTGAGATCATACACCGTGGACGCCAGGTTGTTCCGCTTGCCGTCCAGCACGGTTTTGATCTGCTCAAGCATAGCCCGGGTATAGTCATTGGTCTTGTCGGTCACAATGGTCAATGTCTGTTGAAACAAAAACAGAGAGGAAAAAAATGGAATCAATATTACAAGCAGCATGGATAAAAAAAGTCTTTCCATGCTTTTGAGGCCCCGCCGTTTCATGTCATTCCCCCTTTTACAACAGGCTGTTTAATACAGCCATGTAAAAATCCGCTTTAAATCCAAGTCCCAAGTAAGATACAATTTCACCGTATCAGCAAGCTGACATGATTATTTTAAGTTCCAAGGAACATCTTCTATCTATTAATCCATTGCTTTTAATATAACGTTTTTGTTCAAGCAATAAAACTAGTTTTTACTGCCTTGGCAATTTGTAATATTTCACACAATTCACTTTACTATCTTACATTCTTTTATTGACAATTGCAAATAAAAGCCGTAATGTTAGAAGTAATTCTTTAACCAAAACGTTTTAGTAATCTTTTTCATTATCCGAAAATGAGGTGAAAAACGGCATGGCCAAACGGGTTACAATTAATGAAATTGCCGAAAAAGCGGGGGTTTCTATCGGAAGCGTTCATTGTGCACTTGCCGGAAAGCCCGGCGTCAGTGAGGACACCCGCCACCGTATACTGGCAATTGCCGCGGAATTGAATTACCGTCCCAACTCTGCGGCAGCGGCCTTAAAGCGCAAGGCGGTTCGCATTGGGGCGGTCTTGCCTGGGCCCAAGGATGATAACCGTTTTTTTTACACCCAGGTCTGGGAAGGCATAAGGGACTATTTCCGAGCCGCGGCAGACTTTAACATTGAATTAATCGAAGCCCCTTATTATACCGATATCGACAACCCCTCCGAAGAATTGAACAGGCTTGGGGAGCACAAGCTAGACGGGCTTCTGACCGTCGGTTATTTGGGTAGATCCGGTGTCTCGGCCCTCCAGAATATTTGCCGGCAGGGAACCCGAATTGTCCTCATCGGCGGAGATGTACCCCAGATTAACCGCCTGTGCTGCGTGCAGCCAAATTATTCAATCATCGGTATGACCATAGCGGAATTGCTTATACGTCAGGCTCCCGAAGGCGGGAATATTCTTGCCTGCATCGGGGATATCATTAATCCGGCCCACAGTGAAATCGTGCTGGGAATGGATGCCTATATCGAGGAGCACAAGCTCTCCAACAGGCTTATCAAGATTCAAACCATGCAAACGTCCCAGGACATTTACAATCATATTCTGTATACCCTCAGAAACAGCAATGGCGTAGCCGCCTGCTGCAGCATTAATGCCAGGGGCAGTGTGCTTTTGGCCCGGGCCCTTAAGGAAACAGGCTTAGCAGGAACCCTTCCCGCACTGGGGAGCGACCTTTTTGAGGAAAACGTCCAGGCCTTGAAAGACGGCATCTTTACAAACCTTCTTCACAAAAGCCCCTACCTTCAGTCCTATCTGGCGGCCCGCTACCTTGTTGAATATCTGCTTAGAGAGGTACGCCCTCCCCAGGATACGGTCTATGTGGGAAGTGAAATTGTATTTCAAAGCAGTTTGCCCATGTATAACAACGGTTCCTACCGTTTTATGTTTTAATATCCATAAAACATCTATTCTGTTTTTTTCTATTGAATAAATATTCAAAAGGAGGAATTTCACTTGAAGATTACATCTTTTGAAACATGGTGGGTTAAGCGCAGCAAATGCCTGTTTGATGAAAAACGTCGGGGCAGCAGCAGCATGGACTGGGATGTCCTTGTTCTTAAGCTGGGAACAGACGAGGGAATAGACGGCATTGCAACCGTACTGGCTGCCCGCTCGGGCAAAGTGACGGAAGCCTATCTCCACGACAACATTGCCCCCCTTATTCTTGGGCGCTCCCCCTATGATCGGGAGAAAATCTGGCATGAGCTCTGGAACATCGACAGGCATCTCACCTTTTTCCCCGTCTATCTTCCCGGTCCCGTGGATGTAGCCCTGTGGGATATTTGCGCCAAGGCGGCAGGACTCCCCCTGTACAAGTACATCGGCGCCTATCGGACGAGCCTTCCCGTCTATGCCAGCAGCCTTTTTCTCCCCAATGTTGAGGATTACATAAATGAAGCGCTGTATTATAAAGAACGCGGAATAGGCTGTTACAAGGCTCATCCTCCCGGTCCTTACAAGCTGGATATGGAAATCCATCAAAAGCTCCGGGAGGCTGTGGGCAGCGGAATGGATTTGATGAGCGACCCTGTAGCCGAATATTCTCTGGACGAGGCTATCCGTGTCGGGCGGCATATGGAGGAATTGGATTACGTCTGGCTGGAGGAGCCTTTCCGGGATTTTGAGCTTCATAAATACAAGCAGCTTTGCGCTGCGCTGGATATGCCCATTGCCGCAACCGAAACCACACGGGGATGCCACTGGGGCGTTGCCCAGGTTATCGCCCAGCAGGCTGCGGATATTGTTCGCGCGGATGTGTCCTGGAAGTGCGGCATCACGGGCACCCTGAAAATCGCGCACCTGGCCGAAAGCTTCGGCATGCGCTGCGAACTCCACACCACCACCATGACTTATATGGACATGGTAAACCTTCACGTTTCATGTGCCATCCGCAATTGCAATTATTTTGAATACTTTGTTCCCGAGGAGAATTTCCAGTTGCCCATGTCCGGAAAGCTTCCCATTGGCCCGGATGGAATCATCACTGTGCCCGAAACGCCCGGAGTTGGCGCGGAGCTTGATTGGGAGCTCATTAACAGCTGCTGTGTCTCCCACAAGACAATCACCTTGTAACCCCAACAAAAAGGAGGCAACATTTGTGACAAACCGTTTTTCCGAGGATCTGCTTCTAACAAGTGAAACCGGCCGGCGTCTTTACAACGCTTATGCCAGGGATATGCCCATCATAGACTACCATTGCCATCTTCTTCCCCAGGAAATCAGCGAAAACAGGCAATTTGAGGATCTGGGAGAAATGTGGCTGGCCCACGACCATTACAAATGGCGCGCCATGCGCACCTTCGGCATTGACGAAAAATACATTACAGGAAGCGCAGGCTTCTATGAAAAGTACCTGCAATTCGCTAAAATCCTTCCCCTGCTCATTGGCAATCCCATTTACATCTGGTGCGCCCTGGAGCTCAAGCGGTACTTTGATATCGACGAGCCTTTAGGGGAATGGAACGCGGAGGAAATTTACATCCGGACTAAAAAGCTGATTGCTGAAAAGAATATGACGCCCCGCGGGTGCATGGAGGCTTCCAGGGTAGAGGTAGCCTGCACCACCGAGGATCCTGTTGATTCCCTCGAATATCATTTGAAAATGAAGGCTGACCCATCCATTAAAACAAAAATACTGTCCGCCTTTCGTCCCGATAAAGCCTTTTATTGCGAAAAGCCCGCCTTTCAAGGATACATTCCTCTCCTGGCCGCAGCTGCCGGGATGGAAATCCGCAGCTTTTCCCAATTGCTTGAGGCTTTGGAAAAACGCCTTCTATTCTTTAAAAGTACCGGTACAATTATCTCGGATCACGGGATAGAGGAGCTTTATTGGACCGATTATACCATGGAGGAAATTGAGGGTATTTTTGCCAAAGCGCTCACAGGCGGGCTTCTCAGCCAAAGCGAAACAGCCAAATACCGCTGCGCATTTCTGACTGAGATGGGAAGCGTCTATTATAAAAACGGGTTTATCATGCAGCTTCACATTGGAACCTACAAAGGGGCAAACCGGGGCGGAGAACGGGACTACGGCGAAGCCACCGGTTTTGACTGCACCGACGATTCCACTTCAGCCAAGAGTGTCGGCGCTTTGTTAAACACTCTGCGGGAGCGGGGCTCCATGCCAAGGGCCCTATTATACCCACTGGATTATACTCAAATAGAAACCTTCGCTATTTTGGCAGCCGGTTTTTGCGAAGGGGGCACAAAGGCCAGGGTACAGCTGGGAGCGCCATGGTGGTTCAACGATCATGGCTATGGCATTGAACGCCAGCTGGAGGCTATCGCGAACCTCTACCCCATAAGCCTTTCCATTGGAATGCTGACAGATAGCCGCAGCTTTTTAAGCTATCCCCGTCACGAGCTGTACCGCCGCTGCCTGTGCAATTATTTTGGCCGGCTAATCGAACGGGGCGACTATTTCTCAGGGGAAGACAACTTAAAGCGGGTTATTCAGGATATATGCTATTACAATGCGTTGGAATACCTCCGGCTTGAAGGCTGAACCCAAAAGCCAGGAGGCTTCTGCATTTCAACGCAGAACGATTATTGACGAGGTGATGAAATGACAAAAAAAATGCCCAGGGAGATGACGGGAGCCGAGCTTCAATCCATGCTCAAAAGCACTATCAATTTTAAGAGCCTCGGCGGGCTCAAGGATCCGGATCTCAAGCTCTCAAGGGAGGATCTGAAATGGTGGCGGGAGGCCCGTGTCGGGATGTTTGTCCACTGGGGCCTTTATTCTATTCTGGGAAGAGGCGAGTGGGCCCGTTTCAATGAGGGCATACCCGAAGAGGAATATGAAAAGCTGGCCTGGGAGTTTAATCCCGTGGATTTTGATATGGAGGAATGGGCTCAGCTGGCCAGCGACTTTGGCGCAAAATACATGGTCATGGTCGCCAGGCATCACGACGGCTTTGCCCTTTGGGACAGCCCCGGAAGCTACGGCGGCTTTACAACCTCTAAAACCGCATCAAAAAGGGATTTTGTCAGAGAATACACGGAGGCCTGCAGAAAGCATGGCTTGCGGGTAGGCATCTACTACTCTCTTATGGACTGGCGCTTTCCAGGTTATTTCAATCCTGAGGGGCTTTTGGACAACGCTCTGCTTATGAAAAAACAGACCTATGATCAGATCAATGAGCTATGCGGCAATTACGGCCCCGTCGATATTATATGGTATGACGGAGCCTGGCTTGCTCACAAAGGAAGCGACACCACCAGCGCCTGGCTTTGGGATCCGGTAAAGCTTAATAAAGAGGTTAGAAGCCATAATCCAAAAACCCTTATCAATCCCCGTTCCGGCTGGGAGGGCGACTTTTACTGCGACGAGGGCTCCCATGAAATCAAGGGCGGAATTATTCCTGTTCCATGGGAGAAAAACATGTGCGTGGCAAGCGGCGCCTCCTGGGGCTGGATGCCGGAGGATCCGGTGACGGATTTCGACGATCTTATTGTCATGATGGTCAATGTGGTTACCAGGGGCGGCAACTGGCTTTTAAACGTGGCTCCCGACCGAAACGGCAAGGTGCCTGCCGAGGCGGCCCGGCGCATGAGGGAAATCGGACGCTGGCTTCGTGAAAACGGCGAAAGCGTCTATGGAACTGAAGCAGGCCCGTTTGAGCCTGTGGACGGAGTGTTTGGATCCACATTCAGGGAAAACACGGTATTTTTACATATTCTTGACGTAAAGGCCTTCGGCCAATATCTTCTTCCGCCTCTTCCCCATACCGTCCTTGCAGCCTCCTATAAGGGAAACACCCTTCAATTCACCCAGGGGCCGGAGGGAATTAAAATTAAGCTTCCGGAGGGTATTGCCAAAGAGCCCGACACCCTGGTCCGGCTGACGCTGGACGGAAAGCCTTCTGCTCAGGAAGACGCGGATATTTATTTCACCGGTAAAGCATAGGCCCATCGGCAGCATTACCGGCAGGCATTCCAGAAGAGCACCTGAATCTCCCCTTTGCAGCTCCTTCTGACGCAGGAAAGCCTGCCCCATCATCTACACCTAAACAAGCCCGGCTTGAGCACTCTTCTTACCTCCAGGTTCACGAACATATCTCCCCCCACGTTTACCTATTTGAGAGTGATAAAGAAGCTGCTGCCCTTGCCGGGTATACTTTCTGCCCAGATTCTTCCGCCATGCTTCTCAACAATGGTTTTCGCAATAAAAAGTCCCAGCCCGTTGGATTCCTTGCGGGCATTCCTGCCTTTATAATAACGTTCAAAAATATGAGGGATCTCCTCTTCCTCCATTCCTGCACCGGTATCCTTTATCCCGATTCGTGCACCGCTTTCCCACGGTTCCAGAACAACCTCTATTGAACCCCCTCCCCCTGTAAAGCAGAGGGCGTTAGCCAGAATATTATCCAGTACTCTGGACAGCTTTACACTGTCGGCATAGACAGCAAGCCCTTTTTTGAGAACACTTAATGATATCTGAATGCCTTTTTCCCGGGCTTTAAGCTCCGTATCCGGCAGAATTTGCTTCACCAGGGCTTCCAAATCCACCGCCTCCCTGTTGAGGGAAAGGCGATCTTCTTCCATTCTTGCAAGAAGGAAAAAATCATCCACCATGGCATTCAGGTACTTCACCTTAATGCTTAGCCGGTATAAATATTTTTGCTTGTCCTCGGCAGTGCTGACCTTGTTGTCAAGCAGAGCCTGAGTATAGCCGATTAGTGCCGTGATGGGAGTTCTCAGATCGTGGGATATGTTGCTTATAAGCCGTATTTTATCTTTATAAGCAGCTTCTGCCTGTTTCTTTGATTCAATAAGACGATGAAACGTCTGAATCAGGTAAATAACAAGAAGCAAAACTGAAAAAAACAGGAAACCAGCCAGGGTTCCCATAAGTATCAGCCTCCGGCTGTCTTCCGGCATAACCATGGCTTTTTCATACAACTCATAGCTGTTTGTATTAGTGATAACCTTGTTTATGATTGGTATAATGGCGCTCAGTTCTTTTCTGGCGCCGATATAGATGCCGTTTTTATCCTTTAATTCCCCGGCGATTTTGATGTTTTTATAGCGTCCCAGCTCATCATAATAGGTATAGACAGGAAGCTCGCAAATAGTAAAATCCGCCTGTCCGCGGTTAACCATACCAAGGGCCTCCTGCATGTTTTTCGCATCTATAAGATCCGCATTTGGATTAGCATTTAGTAAAATAGACTCAAACCAATAGCCTGAAGGTACGGCAAAGGAATTTTCACTTGCCTGCAAAATATCCTTTACCAGGTTTTTATTACTGCCCGATCCGATAATAACCTGTGTCATTTCCATATAGGGAATGGAAAAGGTGATATAACCGCTTCGGTCTTCCGTATAAGAAACCGTTGACAGGATATCAATCGTTCCATTTTCAATATTGTCCATAATATCCTGCCATGTAGCATCACGGTTTTTATCATACAGACGGAATTTAAGGCCTGTTAATTCGTTGACCTTTCTCAGAAGCTCGATTCCCATGCCCTTGGGGACATCCTTTTCATTTATGTATTCAATTGGAATATAATCCTGAGCCGCTCCAACGATAAACTCCCTGTCTCTGTTCCGATAAATCCAGTTCAGTTCCTCTGCGGTAAAAAGATCAGGCATGCTTTCAATCTTATCGCTTTTTATGGCGTAATCCATAGCACCCGCATTTATAAACCACACGCTCACCATAAAAAGAATTAGCGGTAAAAGAAGGTTTTTTTTCATGAACAAACCCTTTCATGCACTTAATTACTTTTTATTTTAAAGAGATGATGGTATCATGTCACTATAAAGATTATCGGAACAAGCAAAGTTCAGGTATGCTTTAAACGTAAAATGACGTGGTGATTATGGTTACTCCTCATATTTTACTGGTTGATGATGATCCGGATATAACAGAAATAATCTGTCTTTATTTAAGCAACGCCAATTATAATGTAACGGCAGCCGAAACCTGTACGGAGGCTCTCCGCCAGTTGGAATCACATGAGTTTGATCTCATCCTGCTGGATATCATGCTGCCTGACTGCGACGGTGTGGACTTCTGTTATAAAATCAGAGGAATCAGCCCATGCCCCATTCTGTTTATAAGCTGTCTGGATGAAGAGGAAAAAATCCTGAAGGCCTTCCTATCAGGGGGCGATGATTACATACGCAAGCCCTTTTATCCCAGAGAGCTTGTCGCTCGTGTGGATTGTCATTTGAGAAAGACTGAAGCCGGTACAAGCAGCGAAGACAAACGGGAAGAAATTATATACGCAGGAGATTTAAAAATAAACCAAAACACCTGCGAAATTTATAAACATGAAGACATAATCCCCTTATCTCCCATTGAGTACGATATTTTACTGTTTATGACCGATAACAGAGACAGAGTTCTTTCTTATTCCGAAAT
Source organism: Bacillota bacterium (assembly GCA_023424865.1). The sequence goes on from JAFADM010000038.1 coordinate 12,542, forward strand.
ATACAGCAGGGTATGGAAAAATGAAAGCTTTGGCGATACCCGAACCGTCATGGTCCATGTCAGCAATCTGAGAAAGAAGCTCGAAGAAAAAAATCCTGAAAAATACATTAAAACAGTGAAAAAAAGAGGCTATGTGTTTAATGCCTAGCCTGGCTGAAGCAGCAAGCTATGCTTGCTTTAAGCTGCATTTGCTTTCAGGCATGTGTCGGCTGGGGAAGTGGCGTGCAACTTTAGTGGGGAGCCGCCGCTTCCTATAATTTTTTCTGGAGGTCGTCATGAACCTTGTGAATACCCCGCCGCATAACTTCTGCTTTTGATACTTCCAGAACACGGACACAATCATCCAGCATTTCAGAAGTCTCTTGGTCAAGTCTCACTTTCAGCGAAATATCCTTTGGATTGTCAGTCGGACGCCCCATCTTCTTGTTCCCCAATAACATCACCTCACTTTATGGGGTCGGTAATATTATACACTTACCGACGCCGGAAAGTCAAATATGCAAAAGGGATGCTGTTTCCGGCATCCCCAAAGTATATTAAAAGTTGTAGATAAAGCAAAAATCCGAAACCATAGCCAACAGGTATAACCTGTCGTGACTTGGCCCTAGACGGATATTCGCAAGTTTATGAGAAGCTCCTGGAACATGACCAACGCTTTGATACCATAGAGGCCCGGCTGGATACCCACGATACTCAGATAGGGGCTTGAAAAAGAAAAATGCGTGAGCAATTGAGGGAGAGCATTGCAGCTCTCCTTTTTTGACGCCACAGGAAGCACTCTTCCCACACGTTGCAAAAAGGGCTGTAGCAAACAGTTTTGCTACAGCCCCCTTTACTTTAGAATTATTTGATTTAGGGATTTTTTCGTTTATCCCTGCCCCTACGTGGTTCTAAACTCCGCCTCTTAGCCGGATCCGCACCGCGACGAATGAGCCTGTATTTTTCGGTACGGCTGCGTATCCTGTGAATGTTAAGGCGTACGCCAAACACAATGCTCCGCATATAAACCTTACGGGTAGGTCTGCGCTTTTTGAAGGGACGGTCAATCTCTTCCACAATAAATTTCGCAAGACGGTTGGATGCTTCCGGAAGCTGTGCAACATAAGGGTTTTTCTGAATATTTGCCTTGTACTGTTCCAGTATATCCGTGGTAATTATTTTATCAATAATAACTTTAAATTCCTTTTGATTTTTAGCAAACCACCCCATCTGATTGTCAACATGAAAATCAATGTTGCCTTTTTCATGGAGGGCCGCACAATGGGTAAAAATCGTCGGTACATTTTTGACCAAAACTTCAAGGGAGGTGGAGGCACCTGCCTTAGCAATGGCTAAATCCGAGGCGTAGAGAAGCTCCTGCATATTGTCCACAAAGCCCAGCACCGCAAGCTTTACAGGGGAAGAAACCGTTTTTTTGAAGGTTTCCAGCTCTTCCACAAGCTCTTTGTTCTTACCGCATATGGCAATAATGTTAAAAGGTAATTTATTGGTGTAAATGTATTTGATATAGTCTTTCGTCTCCCCTATTCCCTGACCGCCGGAAGTGGCAAGAACGGTTTTAACATCAGGATTTAGCCCCAATTCTTCCAAGATCTCTCGTTTTGATTTTGAAATAGGCTCAAAAAATTTCTTATTTAGCGGAAAAGGCATTACCTTAACAGACTTTTTACTCTGACCTTGCTTAAGAAGATATTCCTTGGCCTCCTCAGTGGCGGCTATAACGGCTTCTATGCGGTTATTAATCCACATATTATGGCCTCTGACAGGATCGGTCATGTAACTGTATATTTTATAGGAAAAATTGTATTTTTCTCTGGCAAAAAGAGCGGCTGAACTGCAAAAGAAATGTGTCGAAAAAACGATATCCGGCTTATAGTTATAAATATAGCTTGTTCCCTTGCGGATAAACTGCTGAAACAACAGCCGCATGAGGGTGTTGGAACGGGTAAAATGATTCAGCGCATCAAGAAGCGTATTGAGATTGGTGGTAAGTTCAGGATGATCCAGGGCATAATCCCAGAATCCCTTCATAAGCTTATCATTCCAGATGGCACCGCATTCCTTGGCAAAATCGATGACGTCAATCTGAAACTGGCCCGGATAGAGTTCCTCAATGGCTCTCTTGATGGCAAGGGCGGGCATCTTGTGCCCGCCGCCAGCCTCTATCATCGGTATTAATATTTTTTTCATGTCTCTCTTTCAGCTCCACAAATTACGTTTGATCTCTATTTTCG
>JAFADM010000066.1 GCA_023424865.1 Bacillota bacterium
GCACTGTTTTCAGATGCTCCTGCCCAAGCCGACAGTTTCCCTGCAAGCATACCCTGGGCCTTATGTATGCCTATGCCGGCGGCAAAGCCTTTACTTCCGCAGAGCTTCCGTCTGAACTGGCGGAAAAACGGGAAAAGGCGGAAAAAAGGCAGGAAAAGCAGCAGGAAAAACAGGAAAAGAATAAGACGGATGAGGCTGAGAAGCCTAAAAAGGTTAATAAAAGCGCTCTGACAAAGAAAATTAAGACACAGCTGGAGGGCCTGGAGCTTCTTGAAAAAAACACTTATTCCATTGTCCAGTCCGGTCTTGGCACGCTTAATATTAAATCCCTAAAGCTTCTTGAGGAGCAGGCAAAGCAATTGGGGAACTATTATGTTCCCGGTGCCCAGAATGCTTTAAGAGAGCTTATTGTACTCTTTGACAGCACGGAAAATCCTGAAGCCGTTTACACTGAGGCGATGGATTGCCTTACCCGCCTCTATGCACTGTGCAAGAAAGGGAAGGAGTACTTAAATAAACGGCTGGAGGATCCTGAACTGCCGCCGGAAACCGACACCTCTTTGATGGAATGGCTTGGCCATGCCTGGCAATTATCGGAGCTTAAGGAAATGGGCAGGGTGGAAAACGATGCGGAGCTCCTTCAGCTCTCCTTCAATTCTTATTCCAATGAAGCCAGGCAGGAATACGTGGATGTGGGCGTCTGGCTCAACCTGAAAACCGGTGCCATTGTGGAAACCAGAAACTACCGGCCTTATAAGGCGGCCAAATACATCCGTGAGGACGATTCCTTCTTTTCGGTTGTAAAGCTTCCCGAGATGTATATTTATCCCGGCGACATGAATCCGAGAGTCCGTTGGGACACCATGACGGTACGTGACGTTGAAAAGGAGGATTATCTGAAGGTGAAAAGCTTTGCACCCGCCTCCCTCCAGGATGTTATAAAATCAGTAAAGAATCAGATAAAAAATCCTCTTTCAGCCAAATACCCTGTTGCGCTTATTCGTTATGAAGGTATTGGCAGAGTAGGAGAAGAGCTTGTGGCGGAGGGCGCGGGAGGCCAGCGTATTATCCTGAAGGACCTTCCGGGACAGATGGAGCCTCCTGTTATGAATCTGCTTCATCTTATAACAAAGGATAAGCTCAAGCAGCAGGTGATGGTAGTCCGCTTTCACAATGACATGGATGCAGGGAGACTCTATGCCCATCCCTTAAGCATCGTGACGGATACCGGCCTAATACGTTTGAGTTATTAGTGGCTTATAGCTGAGAAGCGCTTGGTTAAGTTGTTTTATCGGTGCTTCGTATCAATTGGATTGCGGGTAAAAGCCCGCATTAGAGGTGAAAAAATGAGTATTCCATTAGTCATAGAAACACAGAGTGAGGTTCGGCGGCTCCTGATTGCGGGAAGCAGTCTGGCCGCGGGAGATTACAGGCTTAAAAAGCTTCTGCCTCAGATGCAGAAGGCCGGGGAAGCGGTTCCCGTTTTCAAGCGTATTGCAGAAGCCCTGGAAAAGGTTATTGTCTCGGAAAATGAAGCCCTGCCGGAAAAGCTTCTGGAGCTTGCCAATTTAGTAAATGCCGTTCTCTATACCCAGGGGAAAACCGGCGTCGATGGCCCCCTTGAGGAAATTGAAACAGCGGGCATGGCTTTTATGACTTCTATTCCTTACCGCAGGCTGAAGCCTATTATTGAGGCTCTTACCACCAAGGGGGCAGGAAGGCTGGAAATTATCAGCTCAGCCCATAAGGACGGAATTTTTAAGGATTTAAGGCTTTTAAGGCCATTGGTATACGCTCTTGACACCAATAACTTTCCGGAAATAAATGATTTGCTTGTAAACATTACGGAGAGTCTTGGCGTTGCTGCCGTGCCCATTTTAAAGGAAGGCTTTGACTTTAAAGGCGGTAAGGCTTATGCATGCCGTCTGGAGCTTATTTCAAAGCTTTCTGGAAAGAATGAAGCTTCCTTTATAACACGGGCAGTGGAAGAGGGCAGTGATGAGGTACGGGTAAGCGCGGTAAAAGCGCTGAAAGACTTTCCCGAATATGAAGCTTCGCTTTTGGAGCTTTCAAAGGAGAGAAAGAAGGATATCCGGGAAGCCAGCCTCATTGCCCTTGCCCATATTGACAGTGAAGCGGCTGTGAAAAAGTTTTATGAGGCTTTTTACGGCAAGGACAAAGAGCTCGTTTTAAAGCCCCTTCAGGATAGTCGTACAACGGGCGTAGTTAATATGCTGCTGGAAGAAGGGGAAAAGTATCTGGCATCCTTTACAAGAACTGATAAAGGGCTGAACCTGTTTGCGAAAAAGGAAGAGCCTGTGGAGGATGATACAGTGAACGCTTTTGCAGCAGTCCTTTTTTGCCTGGAAGGTAAAAAAGATAGAGCTGTTTTTGACTTTTTATCAAGCTGTCTGGACCAGACAAAGAGCTTGCTCAAGTACAAGGCCATGTCCTTAAAGGGTTATGTGGGTGAAATCACCCTGGCACGGCTGGCAGCACGAGCCATGATACGGATTGAAACACGGGAAGCCTTTGAGGTACTGGACCAGGTTCAGGCAAAATTCGGCCCCGCTGTATTAGCCTATTCCTTTGAAGCGGCTTTGAGGAGCATGGAGCATGAATATGTGTATAACCGTTATTCAGGTTATGGGAAAAACGGCAGAAGATCCGATGAGGGAAAGCAAATTTTTACCGTAATGGATCGCTATGTCCAGAGTGAGGATCTTAAGTGGGATCCCCGCTGGTTGCGGGTACTCATGGAAAAGAAGGAAGTGAAGCTGTTTTGCTCGCTTCACAACAAAGAGAATACCAGCTCGCTGTATGTTAAATTTCTTTTGAAAGAGCTGGAAACCGCAAACGATTTTAACTCCACTCATTTTGAGCCTATCATTAATAGCCTTATTGATGTGTCTTATCCGGACATTACGAACGTTATCCTTCAGGCTGTGGAGTTTAACTTTAAAAAGGCAAGCGCCTATTCCAACTACTATCTGGACCATTACGGAGAAACCTTCAGAAGGCTTCCCGCCGAAGCTGCCGGGCCTTTAGAAGAATTCGCAGCACGTTACAATACCGATGCGGCTCAAAAGCTTATAGCCATAGCCCAGGACATAAAAAACAAAGCTTGAGTTATAAAATATAAAGAAACAGGAGAGTGTCATATGTCTGAAAACACTGTAAGCAGCAAGGTGTTAAGATTAACTGCCGAACAGCAGTATAAGCATGAAATAGAAGCCCTCATTGCCAATGAAAAGGATTGGGTGCCTAAGGGCTGGCAAATGTCTCCCCGATCTGTCCTTACCTATATTACGGGAGGGAAGACAGGCGGTGTAACCGTTTCACCCAAATACATCGGAAATAAAAGATCGGTAGAAATTGCCATATCTACACTGGTTACAGATAGGGCCCTGCTTCTTATAGGTGAACCCGGAACAGCAAAATCCTGGCTCTCAGAGCACCTGACAGCCGCCATACACGGCGACTCCACAAAGGTGGTTCAGGGAACGGCAGGTACCACAGAGGAGCAGATTCGTTATTCCTGGAATTATGCCATGCTTCTGGCAAATGGCCCTACTGAGGAGGCTCTGGTTAAAAGCCCTATTTACAAGGCCATGGAATGTGGGGGGATTGCCCGTTTTGAAGAAATCTCCCGGTGTGCCTCCGAGGTTCAGGATGCCCTCATTTCCATTCTGTCTGAAAAGCGGATCTCCATCCCGGAGCTTGGTACCGAATTAGCCGCAAACAGGGGCTTTTCCATCATTGCAACAGCGAACACAAGAGATAGAGGCGTCAACGACATGTCCTCGGCCTTAAAGCGGCGCTTTAATATTATTGTGCTGCCCACGCCGGGAGATATTGATACGGAAATTGCCATTGTACGCAGGAGAGTTAAGGACCTAGCAGCCGGTCTTGAGCTAAAGGCCGCACTTCCTGCCGACGAAGCCCTTATTAAAGTGGTGACCATTTTCCGTGAGCTCAGAAGCGGAGCCACTTTGGACAGCAAGGAGAAGGTAAAGTCACCCAGCGGCGTTATGTCCACCGCCGAGGCCATTTCCCTTTTAGCCAACAGCATGGCACTGGCGGCAAGCTTTGGCAACGGCAAGGTTACCAGCCAGGATATTGCCGCAGGCCTTCAGGGAGCCATTGTAAAGGATGAGGACAAGGATAAGCTGGTTTGGAAGGAATACATCGACAATGTTTTAAAGAAGCGCGGTTCGGAATGGCGTGATATGTACAATGCATGCAAGGAGATGAACGGGTGATAAGGACGGAAAAAACGCCCCATGTTTTCGGAGTCCGGCATCTGTCTCCGGCAGGCGCTTACCATTTGCTTCACTATTTGGACGAGGTAAAGCCCACCGCCGTCTTAATTGAGGGCCTGTCGGATGCCAATTCCCAGCTTGAGCATTTCACCTCCGGCGACGTGGTTCTTCCCATAGCCATACTGGCTTACACCGAAGAGCTTCCTGTAAGGACGCTGCTTTACCCTTTTGCGGAGTATTCGCCCGAATACCAGGCCCTGATATGGGCTAAAAAGAACGGCAGCCATGCGGAGTTTATTGATCTTCCCTCGGATATTTCCATTCCCATGGATTACTATATAAAAGAAGAAGCGGTGGAAGAAGAAAATTCGGAAGAAGAAAAGGATAAAGAAAAAGCGAAGGAAGAAAAGACAGCAGGAGAAAAGACCAACGGGGAATTAAAGCCCACCCGGGGCTCAATCTATGAAAAATGGGCCCGGCTTGCCGGTGAGGAAAACTATGATTCCTATTGGGAATACTATTTTGAGCATAACCTGAACGAGGATGCCTACAGGCTGTCGGCTTTGGAGCTTGGAAAGGCTTTAAGAGAGCTTTTTTATGACAATCCGGTGGAGCAGGCCAAAAACCTTATTCGTGAGGGTTATATGCGAAACCGTATTCAAAAGGCTTTGGAAAAAGGACATGTAGCGGATAAAATTGTGGTTGTTACCGGTGCTTATCATGCTTCGGTTTTAAATTTGGACATTGAGCCCTTAAGCGACGAAGAAATTGAAAAGCTGCCCCGGGTAAAAACCCGGCTGACTTTAATGCCCTATTCCTACTACCGTTTATCCTCCCGCTCAGGCTACGGTGCGGGAAACAATGCTCCGGCCTATTACGGCATGATGTGGGAAAGCCTTATGAAAAAGGATTTTTCCAAGCTTCCTGCCGCTTATCTCACAAAGGTTGTTTCCCACCTCAGGGAAAGCGGAACCTACCGCTCCTCTGCCGATGTCATTGAGGGCATTCGGCTTGCAAATGCACTGGCTGCACTGCATGAAGGAACAGCCCCTGTCCTTGCGGATTTGAGGGATGCGGCAGTTACCTGCCTGGGTCATGGGGAGCTGTCCATTGTGGCGGAGGCGTTGGCCCATACTGAGGTTGGAACAGCCATCGGAAGCCTGCCGGAGGGGGTGAGCCGCACCTCCATTCAGGACGATTTTTACCGCCAGCTCAAAAGGCTTAAACTGGAAAAATATAAAAGTGTGGTGGCCATGGATCTGGACCTGGATTTGCGTGAAAACCGAAGGGTACAATCCCAGGAGGCAGCCTATCTGGATCTGAACCGGTCAAGCCTTCTTCATCGGCTTAAGGTTTTGGGAATTTCATTTCAACAGCTTAAGCAAAGCAACCAGCAATCCGCCACCTGGGCGGAAGCCTGGGTTCTAAGATGGACGCCGGAAGCGGAAATCGAGCTGGTGGAATCCACACTTCGGGGGGAAACCATTGAGCTGGCAGCGGCTTTTGAGTTTAAGGAACGCCTGGAGAAAAGCAGCAGCATTGATGAAGCGGCGCGGATTATAAGGGAAGCCTGTGAATGCGGCATGACCGAATCCATGGAGCAGGCCAGGATAGCTCTTCAGAGGCTTGCTGTGGATTCCGGTTCCTTTAATGAGATTGCATCGGCGGCCTATGACCTTTCCACTGTCATCCATTTTGGCGATATCCGGCGCTTTGATTCGTCCCAGCTGATTCCTCTTTTGCAGCAGCTTTTCTTACGGGGAGCTCTCATTTTGGAGGAGTCGGCCAAATGCGACAATAACGCGGCTAAGGTGATGCTGGAATCCATTCACAGAATGAACCTCATTTCTTTGGAGCATTTTTCCATCGTGGATGAAGCCCTCTGGATTGAAAGGCTGACAGGTCTTTCCGACTCGGATGACCGTAATCCCCTTTTGTCCGGCTATGCCTGCTCCATTCTTCTGGAGCGGAATATCATCGATAACGATAAAATTGCCCAGGAGGTGTCCAGGAGATTGTCTCCCGGAATTGAAGCGGATCTTGGCGCAGGGTGGTTTGAAGGCTTGTCCATGAGAAACCGTTATGCCCTGCTTGCGCGGCTGAACCTGTGGGAGCTTCTGGACAATTACGTAGCCTCCCTGGACGAAGAGCAGTTTAAGCGGGCTCTGGTCTTTCTCAGAAGAGCTTTTGGCGATTTCGGACCACCTGAGAAACGGAATATCTGCGAGAACCTGGGTGAAATATGGGGTGTGGGCAAAGAAAATGCCGACGACCTATTGAGCCGGGAACTTAATGAGGAAGAACAGCAAAACCTTGACGAACTGAACGATTTTGATTTTGGAGATATTTAGTGATGTTGGAAAACACCCAGTTAAAAAGATGGCGGCTTATTCTGGGCAGCAGTGCCCAGGAGGCGCTTGAAGGCTTTGACCCCGAGGGATTAAGGCTTGACTCGGATGAGCTTATTATGGATGAAGCCCTGGCCGCCATTTACGATAAATCCACAGATGGTCAGGAAACGACCGGCAGCTCCAATCAACGCTCCGGATCCCGGGCGGCGGGTTTGGGAGCCTCTTCGCCCAAGCTGGCAAAGTGGCTTGGGGATATACGCACCTTTTTTTCAGAGGATGTGGTATCGGTGATTCAATCCGATGCCATTGAGCGGAAAGGCCTCTCCCAGCTTCTGTTTGAGCCGGAGGTGCTTAAAAATGTCCAGCCGAGTATTGAAATGGTGGCAACCCTCATGTCGTTAAAGGGCAAGATCCCTGAGCGAACAAAAGAAACGGCAAGGCAGTTGGTGGCAGCGGTTGTAGAGGAAATCAACAAAAGGCTGGTCAATGACATACAAAGAGCGGTGACCGGTGCTTTGAACAAAAGACAGCATTCGCCCACTCCCAATGTGGCGAGTATCGATTGGAAGTATACCATCCGTCGAAACCTTAAAAACTATAACCTTCAGCATAAAAAAATCATACCTGAAAGATTCTATTTTTTTGACAGGGCCAAACGAAGCAACCATTGGAATATCATTCTTGATATGGATCAGAGTGGTTCCATGGCCAATTCCATTATTTACGGCTCCATTGCAGGCTCAATTTTTGCCAGCATGCCGGCATTGAATACCAGGATTGTGGCCTTTGATACTGAAATTGTGGATTTAAGCGAGCAATACGATAACGATCCTGTGGATATGCTGTTTGGTATTCAGCTGGGAGGGGGAACGGATATCAATAAATCCGTGGCCTATTGCCAGCAGTTTATCACCGACCCCTCCAAGACGCTGTTTATCCTTATTTCCGATTTGTACGAGGGCGGAAATCAGGCCTCCCTGGTTCGGAGAATGGAGGAAATGGCAGAATCAGGGGTTAAGGTGGTTTGCCTGCTCGCTCTCTCGGATAATGGAGCGCCCAGCTACGACGAAGGCCTGGCCCGCAGATTAGGCCAGCTTGGCATCCCCTGCTTTGCCTGCACCCCCGCGCTGCTTCCGGAGCTTTTGGAGGGTGCGCTCAAAGGCAGGGATCTCAATGAAATTGCTGCCGCATTAAAGTCAAAGAAGGCATGAGAGGAAGATTTTAAGGGAGCCTGGTATTTTTGTTTAACCTGAAGGAGAGGGATATGATTTTTATTGGAGAAATACGGGAGCACATTAAAGATAACAGCCTTCCATCAATTTGGGATCTCATAAATAAGCCCGTCAGAGAAAAAGAAAAAGTACTCAGATACATGAAAAAATGCTCTGTTGATGCAGTGGCTCCGGCTATTGTCCGGGATGTTATTAATCCTGAAAAGAGAATTCCGGAGCTCTTCTTGATGTCGGATGGTACTTATGGCTGGCGTTCAGATGTGATTTATTATGTGGAGAAATACGACATGGCCCTTCCGGAGGAATTTGTGCGGCATGTGCTGAGCAAGGTTAAATAAATCGCAATAAATGCTATGGAAGGGCAAATATGCCCTCTGAAGCTAAACCTGAAGACAGGAGGAGTGAGGTTAAATGGATTTTGAAATTAATTCGGGGGGCGTATGGTATCACGGCTCCAATCGGCTCTTTAGCATCCTGGAGGCAGGAAGTACCATCACCCAATGGGATAAGCTGGCGGAAGCTTTTTCACATAAGCCTGCCGTACTCTGCATCGATGATGACGGATCAATCGTTCATAATGGCAAGGAGTACGGCTATTTGTATATTATTGATGAACCTGTTGTAATGGACGCCGATATTTATCACCATCCCAGGTCCAGCATGGGTAAGAATCTTGAATTTCTTACAAAGCGTGAATTAAAGGTAAAG
>JAFADM010000122.1 GCA_023424865.1 Bacillota bacterium
TAATAATTTTGTTATAGAATGAGGTGTGCCAAATGAAAATTGCTTTAGCAGGCAACCCAAATAGCGGAAAAACCACATTGTTTAATGCTATTACAGGGAAAATCGAGCATGTTGGAAACTGGCCCGGTGTTACTGTGGAAAAGAAGGAAGGGGATGTAAAATCAAATCTTAACCCCAAAAATGAAGATTTGATTGTGGTGGATTTGCCCGGTGCTTACTCCATGTCGCCCTACACTAATGAAGAGTCCGTGACGAAAGACTTTATTCAGAACGAACATCCAGATGCCATCATCAACATTGTTGATTCCACAAATCTGAGCAGAAGCTTGTTTTTTACTACTCAGTTACTGGAATTAGGTATACCTGTGGTCGTTGCCCTCAACAAGAGCGATTTAACGGAGAAAAAAGGCAATACCATAGATATACCGGCTTTGAGCGATGCGCTGAATTGCCCGGTTATTGCAACCACTTCAACAAAAAGCGCCGATAATGGTTTGCCTGAACTCATTGATGCCGTAATAACGGTTGGCAAATCTAATAAGAAACAAATCGCCCCGAACATTGGAGGTCCTAAAAAAGTTTCCACAAAAGAGGAATTTGAAAAGGCCGACAATAAAAGGTTTGCATTTGTCAACGAAATTGTTGCAGAGGTTGAAAGAAGAAAGAAAAGCTCTGAAAAACAAACACTGCAGGACAAGGTGGATCGGATTGTCGCTCACAAATGGCTCGGAATTCCCATCTTTGCGGTAATCGTTTTTCTGGTGTTCTCCATATCCCAGTCCTGGGTTGGCCCCTGGCTTGCAGATATCTTTGTGGGTTGGGTTGATATGTTTAACGAATGGATGGCTACGCTGCTTGGCGAAGATGTTAATCCTGTTGTCAGCTCCTTGCTGCTGGACGGTATTATCGGCGGTGTAAGTGCGGTCATCGGCTTCCTTCCCCTGATTATGGTTCTGTTCTTCTGTCTTGCTCTTCTGGAAGACTGCGGATACATGGCACGTGTAGCTGTTATTATGGACAGATTCTTTAAAAAGGTAGGCCTGTCCGGCAGATCCATCATCCCTATGATTGTTGGAACCGGCTGCGGAATACCTGGCGTTATGGCTACAAGAACCATTAAGTCCGAAAGACAGCGTCGTACCACAGCCATGCTGACCACGTTTATGCCCTGCGGAGCCAAGCTTCCTATCATTGCTCTTTTCGCAGGCGTCTTTTTCGGTGACAACAGCTGGGTAGGAACCTCCATGTACTTCCTCGGAATTGCAGTTATCATTGTAGGCGCTCTCATCGTCAGAAAAATAACAGGGGATTTTTCCAGGTCCTACTTCATTATGGAATTACCTGAATACCGTTTCCCGAGTATTAAGCGTGCGGCTATTTCCATGCTGATGCGTGCAAAAGCCTTCATTATTAAAGCAGGAACCATTATTCTGGTATGCAACGCCTTAGTTCAAATATTGCAGACATTTGACTGGCAGTTCCAGGTTGTAGCCGAGGAGGCTCCCAATACCAGCATACTGGCAACTATTGCAACACCTCTTGCAGTACTGTTTATTCCTCTGGGCTTTGGTATCTGGCAGTTTGCAGCAGCGGCTGTAACAGGCTTCATCGCAAAGGAAAATGTTGTTGGAACCCTGGCAGTATGCTTTGGAATCACGAACTTTATAGATACTGAGGAACTGGCACTTGTGGGAAGCAGCGCCGACGTAAGCTCCGTATTCGGCATCGGTGCGGTAGCCGCTCTTTCTTATCTGGTGTTTAACCTCTTCACACCGCCTTGTTTTGCAGCCATCGGCGCCATGAACTCCGAATTGGAATCGCCAAAATGGCTCTTAGCGGCTATTAGTTTTCAATTAAGCATGGGATATACATTATCCTTCCTGGTATATCAAATCGGTACACTGGCAACCACCGGATCATTGGGAGAGGGCTTTATCGGCGGCCTCATTGCTGTGGCCGTTATGGTAGGAACAGTTGCTTTCTTGATGGTCAGAGGCGGTAAAAGCGCACAGGTACCTGCAAGAATGGAGTCGGTGAAACTGTGAGTGCAGTCGATTATATTATTATTGCCGTAATCGCGGCTGTTATCGCTTTGGCGGTAGTTAAAATTGTTAAGGATAAGAAGAAGGGTGTAAAGTGCCCCGGGTGCGATCAATGCTCTTCCTCCTCTTGTAAGCCGCATAAATAGCAGCTTTAGGAGTAGGCTAAGTACAACTATATGACAGGTGCATTCTCGTTAAAAGGGAGTGTGCCTGTTTTTTTAGTAGCCGTTTGCGTAAGCAGAGCTGTCTAAAAGGGAGAGGGGCGATGCCCCCGAGCTTTTGAATAAGCTTACTTTAGGAAATGGCGTATTCATTCATTTCTGTCAAAAATGAATTTTTGGGATTCTTGAGGTTTTCATAATATCCGACATGACTTATAGCAGATAAAAGAGTGTACACCTTTACACATCGGATTTGGACAAATGAATGAGGTGTACGAAAACCAGTTTCAAATACCTTATCCCGCCCGTACTACTATTGGCGTAGCAGCGCTCCCTTTGGGTGCCCTGGTAGAAATTGAAATGACTGCAAGACGCCGTTTATAATGCGAGTTTCATGAGGCTAGAAAAATTTTCCGCAGGTTTAAAAAATTTTTTATAAAGCACTTGCGCAGGCATAAGCCTCATGTTATACTGAAGCAGTTAGTCACTATATATTGCGCTGGATTGGTTCTGGATTTATCTCTCTTAGTTTTTTTGGAGCGGAAAGTCAGGAATTGCGGATCCAAATAAATTAAGGAGGTATATAGATATGGCGGACAAATCATTAGTTTGCAAGGATTGCAACGCAGAGTTTATTTTCACAGAAGGCGAACAGGCTTTCTACAAGGAAAAAGGTTTTGAAAATGAGCCCCAGAGATGCCCTGAATGCAGAAGAGCTCGTAAGCAGCAGAGAAGCAACAGAGGCGGCGGCGGATTTGGCGGCGGCAATCGTTGGTAAGTTTAAGGAGAGCGTAAGCTCTCCTTTCTTATATGCTTTATTGTTTAAGCAAGATGGAATAAGAGCCGGAAAAAGGTTCAATCCTAGAAGGATACCGTAAAACCTGTAAGGGGACAGGCCTTACCGATTCACAAAAAGCAAATTATCCAGGAGGGTGGAAAGTGGAAAAAATTGTTTTCTTATCTGATATTCATGGCTCCCTTTTTTATCTTCAGAGTGCAATTGACCGAATTAAGGAAGAACGCCCCGATTACATTGTTCTGCTGGGTGATTTGCTTTATCACGGCGCAAGAAATCCTCTTACGAAGGATTACAATCCCAAGGAAGTTACCACACTTCTTAATTCACTTACAAGCAAGCTCATTGCCGTAAGGGGAAACTGTGACAGTGAAGTGGACGCCATGGTCCTGGACTTTCCTATGACCGCCGATTATACGATTGTCTTAAGAGGCGGAAAACGTTTGTTTTTAACCCATGGGCATGTTTTTAACGAAAACGCCATGCCCAGGCTGAATAAAGGAGATGCCTTTATTTACGGACACACGCATATTCCAAGAACCGAATGCATAGATGGTATTTATATGCTGAATCCCGGTTCCATCGCCCTTCCTAAGGAAAAGCATCCTCACACCTACGCGGTGCTGGAGGAAGACTGGTTCAGAATAAAGGAAATGGACGGGTGGCTTTATCAGGAAATCCGTCTGAGTTAGCCTTCCAGGCAATATTCGCCCCAATGAGCCAAAATTGAATAACTCCTGTTAAAAATGCTGTTTGATCGTTCAGGGATAAATGGTAAAATAGTATTGGGATATTGAGAATGCCAATCACTAGCGTTTATTTTTGTAACTGCATCCGGATTGTGTTTTATGGCTGGTCAGCATTCATCGTGGATCTGAAGGGAGTTAAGTCAATGAGGGAATCTCAATCTAAGGGGGATGCTCAATTAAAGAGGAGACCACCTGCGCTTTTAAAAGGATTATTCGTTTTTCTTGGCCTTTTGGCGGTGTGTCTGGGGAGCGTAGGAATGATTATTCCTGTTTTGCCCACAACTCCTTTTTACATACTGGCATCCTTTTTGTTTGCCAGAAGCTCCGACAGGCTCACAAACTGGTTAAAAAGGCAAAAGCCTTATATAAAGCATGTTCAGCCCCTGGTTGAGGGGAAGGGCATGCCCGTAAAGAGCAAAATAAGCGTATGCGTGATTATATGGCTAATGATGCTCATAATGTTTTTTAAGGTTGACACCCTGGCCTTAAAGCTGGTAGCAGTGGGCGTTGGCCTTTTTCATACCCTTCTTTTTATAAGAATGCCCAATGGTGCAGCTGCCAGGAAGGTGGTTAAGCCCAGGAAGGATTCTGCCATCCCTCTTTTTCTCAGCAGCCGTCTCTTTTCTATGACAAAAGGCAGCCGCCTGTGGATAGCCCTTACAGTGGCTGGAAAGCTTCTGGCACTGGGGGCGGGTATACTTTTTGCCTATAGGCTTGGAAACACCTTTGAAGGGATAATCAACGGAGAAAAGA
>JAFADM010000141.1 GCA_023424865.1 Bacillota bacterium
AAGCCCACAAGACCCGCCACATCCTTTTCAAACTGCTCAATGCCGCCTACCATATAGGAGGCATTTACTTTTTTTGCGTTGCGGCTGGTATCCAGCATGGTATCCCGGGGGATATTCAGTATTTTTACCTCTTTGGCTTCCACATCAAAGCGGACCATCATAATGGTATCCGTATTGTCAGCCACCTTGTCGGTGCCGGCTATGAGAAAATTATAAACCTTGGGGTAATTATTATCGTTGGGGTCATTGTTAGAATTGGAAGGGTCGTTTTGATTTGTGGAAGCAGGTTCGTTGGGGTTGCCTATAACTTCGTTGCCATCGGGGGGCTTAATACTCAGAATAAAGTTGACGGAATATATAAACGCTGCCGCAACAAGGGTAACGATTGATAACAATATTACGCGTCTTCTCAAAATGTATTTGTTGTTCTTTTTTGATGCCATTTCATCCATCCTCATCCGTATTGTAATGCTTTAGGCGAATATGCCTCGGAGAACATTCTACAACAGAATGACAGGAATGAAAAGATCCTGATAATGACACCCCTATACTTTCGCACTGTCGCCGTCACTGTCAAAGAGGCAGAAGGATGCGATATAAAGCGCCATGTGACGTGTTTTCCGCCGTCAAAGTTCCCTGATGCTTTTCAATTATACTCTTGGCTATGGCCAAGCCCAAACCCACATTTCCCTTTTTACCCTTGTAAAAACGCTCAAAGACGGAGTCCAATTCACCGGGATCAAACCCTGGCCCATCGTCGGATAAAGTAATTTCCACGCCTTCAGGGTATTTTGAGGCGGAAAGGAGAACAAAGCCCTCCGCATAACGGATGCAATTGCTCATTAAATTGGATAAACAGCGCTCCAGCTTTTCAAAATCCCCTTTGAAAACGAGGCTTTCGGAAGAAAGGGCTAACTGCAGAGCTATGCCGGAATTTTGGGCAATATTTACCATGCGTTCCTTGCAGGAAGACAAAAGATCATTGACATTCACTTCGGCAAAATGATAGATATCCTCAATGGCATCCAGTCTGGACAGGTATAAAAGCTCCTCCACCATATGGGTGAGCCGTTTGGTTTCATCCAGAATAACCCTTGCGGCCTCCTGGCCTTCAACCACACCGTACTGTATGCCTTCCGCATGGCATTGTATGGACATAATGGGGGTGCGGAATTCGTGGGAGGCATTCTGAAGAAAAAGCTTCTGTGATTTGTCATAGGAATCCAGCTTTTCCGCCATGGTGTTGATGTTATTCACCAGCTCCTGTATTTCATTATCCGCAGGAATACTGAAGGAACTGGAAAAATTGCGCTCCGCAAGGTTCCTTATATGGCTGCAGAGCTTGGACAGAGGAATGGAGATATCCCTGGATACATAAGAGGATATAGGGAGAACTATGACGGCGGAGACCAGCAGAATAAGAAGCAAAATGAGGGTAATGGTCTCCTGGATCTGGTTTACCTTGTCCAGGCTGGAATAGACAATGAGCTTCCAGTTTGTAATGGGAACCGGAGTGGTGGACGGTGCCGTCGAAGGAGCCGTGCCCGGCCGGACAGGAGGAATGGGGAAGTAGGAGCGCTGGGAGGAATATACCGGAATGTTTTTAATTACCACGGCAAATTTAGCCCCTTCAAAGGTGAGGGACATTTCCTCCGTATCCTTTTTCTCCTGCTGGTTTAGAATTTCAGTTAAAAGCCGGGTTTGATCGTCGGCCATTGTACCGGTAATATCCTCGTAGGGCAGAAGCAGATTATTCTTTTCGTCGATAAAGGCAAAATCGGCGTTGAGTATGGAGCTGGGCGCCCGAAGGGCACGGTAGAGGTTGAAGTAGGATGAAAAACGATCGTCCCGGGGAAGCTCGTCGGAGGGCATGGGATTGGATGCGCTCCGAACGGTGTTCTCCGCTTTGGAGGCAATGGTATTGAGCTGCTGGAGCGTCTCCCTCTCAAAGTAGATGCTGGCAAGAAAATTAAAGGCCACTGCGGTTAGTATAAACAGCAGTGAGACCGTCAAAAGATTAAATGTAAAAATCTTACTCTGGATGGTTTTTTTCATGAACTATTCACCTTCATCGGCTATACTGAAGCCGAACCCCCAGACAGTATCAATTTTAAGTGAAGAGCCTATGTCGGAAAGCTTGCTTCTTATACGCTTAACCATATCGTCCGTAGCCCGGGTTCCGGCCTCACATTCATAGCCCCAAACCTTGTTAAGAAGCTCTTCCCGGCTGATGGCCCGGTTTTTGTTCTGTGCAAGATACAAAACGAGATTAAACTCCATAACCGTTAAATTAAGTATTCCACCGCCGCATTCGGCCTGCCGCTTTTCGGGGTAGAGAACCACATCTCCAACGGCAACGGCTTTTTTGATATTTTGGGCTTTCGTGTCCAGCTCAATACGCCGGAAAAGACTTTTTACCCTGGCGACAAGCTCCATGGGGCTGAAGGGCTTTGTCAAATAATCGTCGCTGCCCAGATTGAGCCCGGCAATTCTGTCGGTTTCGCTGTCTTTGGCAGAAACAATAATAATAGGCACATTGCTCTCCTGACGTATGGAGGCGCAAAGGGTGTAGCCGTCCAGCTCAGGCATCATGATATCGAGAACCAGCAGGTCTGCCGGTCTTTTCTTGAATGCGTTAAGAAGGGAACGCCCTTCATAGAAGGTTTGTACCTGATACCCCTCCCGTATTAAAAAGGATTTTATGATATTGCATATGTTAACCTCATCATCGGCAATGTAAATCAGCTTTGACGGCATGTGGCATACACCTCCTGATTCATTATAGCATACCGGCTAAAAAACAGGTTCCTGCGTGAGTTTTGCCTAAATTTGACTCAAACCTGCGGGGATTTTCAAAAGTTTTTTGGTATACAATGTCATTAAGTTTGAGTGAAGTAAGGTTGAATTTACCGCAGAAACAAATGCGGACGCACTTATGGAGCCATCTGTGAGTTCAAGCAGGTTCAATGCAAAAATGGAGGATTATAACATGAATTTTATAACAAAATTCATCAAACGATGGAAGGTTTTGATTGCAGTTATCCTGATAGCGGCTTTGGGTACGACGGGCTTCTTTGTTTATCGAAGCCAGGCCGCCCAGTCTTCGTCAAAAACGGTCCAGCAAAGAACTCAGGCCGTTACGAGGGGAACTCTCTCAATTTCCCTGTCCGGCTCAGGGTCTATTACACCGGCCAAGCGCAAAGAGCTCTCCTCATCCGTCAATGGAACGGTGCTTAGCAGCAATATGGAGGAAGGCCAAAATGTTAAGGAAGGCGATATACTTCTAACTCTTAACTCAAGCGATGCGGAGCTTAGCTTGAAAAAACTGGAGAATACGCTCAAACAGAAGGAAAGCTCCGTTCAAAGCCTCAATGAGCAAATTTCCAGTCTTAATACCACTGCTCCCATAGCGGGAATCGTTACCGCTCTTTCGGTTAAGGTTGGAGACAGTGTCAATAAAGGAACCGTACTGATGACCCTTGTGGATCAGAGCCGCTTAAGTGCGACGCTGACCTTTGAAAACGCATCCCTGGCGGATTTTAAAAATCTTAAAACCGTCCAGGTGCATGTTCCCTCTTTTATGTCTACCCTTGAAGGAGCCGTGGAGTCTGTAAGCGGTACGGAAAGCGGTGTGGAGCTAGAGATTTCCGTTGTAAATCCCGGCGCCCTCACCTCCGGAACAACCGTGCTGGGGGAAGCGCAAACCTCGCTGGGCAGCTATTCCAGCACCGAAACGCAGCTGGAATGGATTACCGAAGAGCAGGTAAAGGCTGAGGCCACCGGTACGATTCAAAGCGTTTATGTGCAGAAAAATCAATCTGTAACCGCAGGCAAGCTTCTTGTAGCTATCGAGAACGACGACCTTCCTGTTTCTCTGGAAAATGCCCTTATTGAGCTGGAGAATGCCCAGGGCGAGGTTGAAAATGCCAAGTCGGCGTTAGACGGCTATGTTGTAAAGGCTCCCTACGACGGTGTGCTGGTATCGGTTACAACCCTTCTGGAGGGCGATTCGGTCAAGTCGGGAACAACCCTGGCTACCCTTATTAATGAAAATACCATGGAAACCTCCATTAGTATTGACGAACTGGATATCGGACAGGTTGAGGTGGGCCAGACGGTTATTGTAACAGCGGAGGCTCTGGAGGATACGTTGACGAATCCCATAGAAGGTTCGGTTTCCCAAATTGCGGCGGAGGGTTCCAGCAGCAACGGAGTAACAAGCTATCCCGTTACGATTACCATGCCCGGACGAACAGGCTTAAAAAGCGGCATGAACGTCGATGTTACCATTCAGGTTATGAATAAGGAAAATGTTATTCTGGTTCCCATCGAGGCCCTACAGAAATCCGGAAACGGCTATATTGCATGGGTTAAGCAGGATTCCTCTTCAACCGCTTCGGGAAGTTCCGGGCAAAACTCCCAGGACAGCGTAGAAGGCCAGGGAAATTTCCCCGGTGGTGAAAACACCAGCGGTGGGGCCATGGGCTTTAACGGCGGTGGCGGAAGGCCGGAGAACACCAGCGGCGGAGCCATGGGCTTTAATGGTGAGGGCGGAAGGCCCGAAAACACCAGCGGCGGAGCCGTGGGCTTTAATGGTGAGGGCGGAAGGCCCGAAAACACCAGCGGCGGAGCTGTGGGCATAAGCGGTGAGGGCGGAAGGACCCAAAATACCGGCGGCAACTCTGCTGGCTCCGGAAGCTCGTCCTCTCAGGGCCGCAGCGGCACAACAGGCACTGATTATTATGCCGGTGCAGTAGCCGTTGAGGTTACGGTAGGAGCCAACAACGAAACCTATATGGAAGTTCTCTCAGGTCTGTCCGAGGGTGATCTGGTCGTTCTCCCGCAGCTTTCCGAAAGCACTTCAAGCGGTTCAACCACCAATACCATGGGCGGCGGAATGACCGGTGGAATGTCCGGCGGCATGGGCGGCGGTGTGACCGGTGGCTTCACCGGCGGTGGCGGCCAGGGCGGCGGAGGAGGCTTCACCGGCGGTGGCGCTCCCGGCGGAAGATAATTAAAGCGTTCTTAGAGCTTTTGCACGGGAACAGGGCAATCATTCCCTGTCCCGGGCATGGCCTGGTAGGGCGGCAGACAGGAGAAAGGGATAGGATCACAAAGTGGGAATATGGCAAACCTATAAAATGGCTATTAAAAGCATTAAAAATAATAAGGTGCGTTCCTTTCTGACCATGCTGGGCGTTATCATCGGCGT
>JAFADM010000162.1 GCA_023424865.1 Bacillota bacterium
CTCAGGAAATCTCCTCCATGATCCTGCAGAAGCTCAAGGCCGATGCGGAAGGATACCTAGGAGAAACCGTAACTCAGGCCGTTATTACCGTTCCCGCCTACTTTTCCGACGCACAGCGCCAGGCAACTAAGGATGCGGGTAAAATTGCCGGTCTTGAGGTTTTAAGAATCATCAACGAGCCTACGGCAGCAGCCCTTGCCTATGGCCTTGACAAAGAGCAAGATCAGAAAATTCTGGTATTCGACTTGGGGGGCGGTACCTTCGACGTTTCCCTTCTTGAAATCGGCGACGGCGTATTTGAAGTACTTGCAACCAACGGCAACAACCGTCTGGGCGGCGATGACTTCGATCAGAGAGTCATTGACTGGCTGGCCGACAATTTCAAGCGCGAAACCGGCATTGATCTGAAAAACGATAAAATGGCTGTACAACGTTTAAAGGAAGCTGCTGAAAAAGCTAAAATCGAGCTTTCCGGCGTAACCCAGTCCAACATTAACCTGCCTTTTATTACCGCTGATGCCACTGGCCCCAAGCATCTGGATACCACCCTTACCCGCGCTAAGTTCGACGAGCTGACTGCGGATCTCGTGGAAAAAACCATGGGACCCACCCGTCAGGCGCTTTCCGATGCAGGCCTTTCCCCCGGTGAAATTGATAAGATTCTTCTGGTAGGTGGTTCTACCCGTATTCCTGCCGTTCAGGATGCGGTTAAGAAGTTCCTCGGCAAGGATCCCTTCAAGGGCATCAACCCTGACGAATGTGTTGCTGTAGGCGCAGCTATTCAGGCCGGCGTTCTCTCCGGTGAAGTTAAGGATCTCCTGCTTCTGGATGTTACACCCCTGTCACTGGGTATTGAAACCCTTGGCGGCGTGTTCACCAAGCTGATTGATAGAAACACAACCATTCCTTCCAAGAAGAGCCAGGTGTTCTCCACGGCTGCCGACGGTCAAACCAGCGTGGATATCAAGGTTTACCAGGGCGAGCGCGAAATGGCCGCCAACAACAAGCTTCTGGGCAATTTCCAGTTAACGGGTATTCCTCCGGCTCCCCGCGGCGTTCCCCAGATCGAAGTAACCTTTGATATTGATGCCAACGGTATTGCCCACGTTTCCGCTAAGGATATGGGTACCGGCAATGAACAGAAGATTACCATTACCGCCAGCACAAACTTAAGCGATTCCGATATCGACAAGGCTGTTAAGGAAGCGGAAAAATATGCCTCTGAGGATAAAAAGCGCAAGGAAGCTATTGAAATCCGCAATGAAGCCGACTCGCTGGTATACCAGACCGAGAAGACTTTAAAGGAAATGGGCGACAAGCTTGGCGCAGAGGATAAGCAAACGGTGGAAGCCGCTGTTGAAAAGGTGAAGGAAGCACTTAAGGGTACCGACAACGATGCAATCAAGCAGGCAACCGAAGCCCTTACCCAGGCTTTCTACGGCGTATCCCAAAAGCTTTATCAGCAGGCCGGGCCTCAGGCCGGCGGACCTGGCGCGGGCTTTAACCCCGGACAGGACGCAGGTCCTCAGGATGATGTCTACAACGCTGACTACAAGGTTGTAGATGAAGACGATAAGAAATAATACGCATAAGCTTTTCATGTTCACTTACGTACCATGAAACTTGCGGGGGCCTGCAGGAGCAGGCCCTCCCTTGTATGCCAACAACAATTGGAAAAAGCAAAGGGGGCACCATGCCCCTAAGCTTTTGTTTAGCACATTTGCGTAAGCAAATCCGGCTAAAAGGGAGGGGAACCGATACCCCCGAGCTTTTGATTTATGGTAAGTAACGGTTCAACAGAGTTGGAGGGGTTGGCTTGGCTGACAAAAGGGATTATTATGAGGTGCTGGGCGTAAGCAAGGGTGCTTCTTCAGATGAATTAAAAAAGGCTTACCGGAAGCTTGCAAAGCAATACCATCCGGACATTAATCCAGGAGATAAGGAAGCGGAGGCCAAATTCAAGGAGGCCAACGAGGCCTACAGCGTTCTGAGTGACGACCAGAAGCGCTCCCAGTATGACCGGTTTGGCCATTCGGCCTTTGACGGAGGAGCTTCCGGCTTTGGGGGAGGCTTTGAGGGCTTTGGCTTCGGAGGCCTTGACGATCTTTTTGAAACCTTTATGGGCGGCGGAATGGGCGGACGCTCCGGCGCAAGAAAAAATGGTCCCAGACGGGGAAACGACCTGCAATATGCGCTTGAAATTACCTTTGAGGAAGCGGCTTTTGGAGTGGAGAAGGAAATCTCCGTAACACGGCTGCAGGCCTGTACAACCTGCGGAGGCTCCGGCGCAAAGCCCGGAACAAATCCAGAGACCTGCAAGCACTGCAGCGGTACGGGGCAGGTTCGCTATGCCCAAAACACACCCTTTGGCCAGTTTGTTAACGTAAAGACCTGTGATGTCTGCCGTGGTGAAGGCAAAATCATCACAGCGCCCTGTGAGACCTGCAGCGGAAAGGGAAGAGTATCCAAAAATTCCCGTATGAGCATACGCATACCGTCAGGAATTGACGAGGGCCAGACCATTTCGCTTAAAGGAGAGGGTGAGCCCGGTATCAAAGGCGGACCTTCAGGGGATTTGTATGTGACCATACATATTAAGCCCCATCCGCTGTTTAAGCGTGAAGGCTATGATGTGGTCTGTGATATTCCCGTTTCCTTTACCCAGGCTGCCTTAGGTGCGGAAATTGATATTCCTACTCTGGACGGCATGACCAAATACACCATGCCCGAAGGGACGCAAACGGCGACTGTCTTCAAGCTCAGAAGCAAGGGCGTCAAGCATTTGAGGAATAACTCCAGAGGGGATCAGTATATTCGTGTCAACGTAGAGGTTCCCACCAAGCTGTCATCCAAACAAAAAGAGCTTCTGCGGCAGTTTGCGGAGGTCAGCGGTGATGAAGGACTGGAGCAGAAAAAGGGCTTTTTTAATAAAATGAAGGACCTGTTTAAGGAATAAGGGAGAAAAAGAGATGCGTTGGATTGAAATCAGTGTTGCCGCGTCCCACGAGACGTCCGAGCTTATTGCCCAAATTCTTCTAGACCAGGGGGCCAACGGGACTGAGATGATTGATCCCGAAGACTTCCGGCAGGTTCTTGAAAATAATCGTTATCTGGATTATGCAGACGGTGGTCTTATCGATACTTATGGCGAAGGTGTTACGGTGAAGGCTTATTTTTCCGACGAACGGGACCCGGAACAGCTGTCACGGGAAATACAGGAAGAGGTGGAAGCTCTGAGTGAAACCCTCTCTGTAAAAAGCGGCCTTGTTTCATGGCAAATGCGGGACGACAGTGAGTGGAAGGATGTGTGGAAGCAGTATTTCAAGCCTTTTCGCCTGACGGAACGCATTGTTATAAAGCCCGGCTGGGAAAGCTATGTTCCTGTTCCCGGGGATGTTGTTGTTGAAATGGAGCCTGGTATGGCCTTTGGAACCGGTACCCATGAAACTACCCGTATGTGCGCTCAATTAGGCGAAAAGCATACCAAAGCGGGTGACAAAGTACTGGATCTGGGCTGCGGTACAGCCATTCTGGCTTTAGTAGCTGTTAAATCGGGAGCCGAAGCCGCTTTGGCTGTGGATATCGATGATGCGGCAGCCAAGGCTGCCAGGGAAAACGTAGAGAAAAATGGGGAAAAACATACAGTCACAGTAAAGCAGGGCATACTGGATGATGTGGAGCCTCAAACCTTTGATCTTATTTTTATGAATATTATAGCCGACGTCATTCTTTCTCTGGCCGATCAGGTGGGTGATTATACGGGAGAAGGCACCAGGCTCGTATTGTCGGGCATTATAAAGGAACGTAAGGACGAAGTGCTTGATGCCTATGCCAAGAGGGGTTATACGCTTTTAGAGGAAGCCGCCATGGGTGAATGGGCGGCACTGGTGCTTCATGCATAGATTCAGGGTTTCTCCCGAGGCCGTTCATAATGGCATTATCCTGATTACCGGTGAGGATCACAAGCATTTAAGCCAGGTTTTAAGGCTCGAACCGGGAGACAGGATTGGTGTTTTCGATGGAAGCGGCATGGAATATGAAGCTTCCTTGCTTTCTGTTGAAAAGCTTGAAGCACGGGCTGAGATTTTAAGCCGGGAGGCGTCGCTGACAGAACCGGAAACAAAGGTAACATTATTTCAGGGCCTTTTAAAGGGTGAGAAGATGGACTTTGTTATTCAGAAAGCCGTAGAGTTGGGTATTCACCAGATAGTGCCCGTTATTACCCAACGTACGGTGGTGCGGCTGGATGATAAAGAAAGAGATAAAAAAGCCCAAAGATGGAATAAAATTGCCTCAGAAGCCTCAAAGCAGTGCGGCAGAGCAACCGTTCCCACGGTTTTGGCTCCCATGGATTGGAAAATAGCACTGGATAAAATGCAATCCTTTACTGCTAAGGTTTTGCTCTATGAGAACGAACAAAAAAAATGTTTGAAAGAAATTCTGAAATGTTATAATATTAATAAGATCCGAGACATTGCCCTGTTTATTGGTCCGGAAGGCGGCTTCAGTCAAGAGGAAGCCGATGGGTGCCTGAAGGCGGGAATTGATACGGCAGGGCTGGGAAAGCGGATTCTCAGAGCCGAAACAGCGGCAATTTCCGTGCTTTCAATTACAATGTACGAGATGGGTGAACTGCAATAATGAGTAAAACAACCTTTGTGATAACGGATGACGCTGTTTTTATGAGGACTCTGCTTCGAAAAATAATAGAACAGAATGAAGATTACGAAGTCCTTGGGGAAGCAGCCACCGGTCTGGAAGCCATTGAGGCCGCCAGAGTGCATAAACCCGATATTCTCACGCTGGATATCACCATGCCGGGAATAAGCGGTATTCAGGCAGTACCCCAAATTGTTGAGGTGAGCCCGAAGACAAAAGTCATTATGGTTTCCGCCATGGGGCAGCAAGCCATGGTTATCGAAGCCATTCGCCACGGGGCCAAGGATTTTGTTGTCAAACCCTTTGAAAAGTCCAGAGTGCATCAGAGCATAAAAAATGTCCTCGGCATGGCTGACCATTCCTGAGGAAAGGCTTTTCCATAAGGCAGTCCGAAAGGAGAAGAGTAAAGGAGTACCAAGGAATGCTAAGAAGCATGACAGGCTTTGGCCATTGTGAATATACGGAAAAGGATATTTCCTTTACCATTGAAATAAAAACGGTGAATCATCGCTACAGCGATGTCTTTCTTAGAATGCCCAAGCAGATATCCGCGTTCGAAGACAGAGTCCGGAATCTGATATCAAAACGTATTCAGCGAGGCAAAATTGATATTTACATAACCTATGACAACAAGTCTGCCGATGCCCTGGAAGTGTTGCTGGATGAGAAATTGGCAAAAGCTTATGCCGACGCTTTGAAGAAGATCGCCGAGAACCTTAACCTGAGGGATGATATCTCTGTTTCGAGCCTGGCCCGCTTTCCTGATATTCTCCGGCTGGAGAAAAAGGACAGCGATGAAGCGGTAGGACAGGTTCTGGAAAAAGCGGTTACCAAAGCCCTTGATGTTCTTCTGGAAATGAGGGAAAAGGAAGGGACTCGGTTAAAGGAAAGCCTTCTGGAGCTGCTCAATGAAATTGAGGTTTATGTCAAGCGGGTTAGCTTAAGAGCCCCCCTTGTTGTGAAAGAATATAAGGAAAAAATGGAAGCGCGCATTTCGGAGCTGGTAGAGCTCCATCATCTGGATCCAATACGTCTTGCCACTGAAGTTGCGCTCTTTGCTGATAAGTGCAGTGTGGACGAGGAACTGGTCCGGTTGGGAAGCCACGTCATTCAGATGCGTGAAATGCTGGAGGCAGGAAGCCCTGTAGGCAAGAAAGCCGATTTTCTTATTCAGGAAATGAATCGGGAAGTGAATACCATCGGTTCGAAGGCGTCCGATTTGGAAATTACTCGGTGCGTGGTTGAACTTAAAAGTGAAATTGAGAAGCTGCGCGAACAAATCCAGAATATTGAATAAGGTTTGTTGAATCCGGAGGCGTTTTGTTTTTTATGAAGCTAATTAATGTGGGATTTGGAAACATTGTTTCCGCCGACAAGATTGTAGCCATTGTCAGTCCCGAATCTGCGCCTATAAAGCGCATTATTCAGGAAGCCAGGGAACGCGGAGTACTGATAGATGCTACCTACGGCAGAAGAACCCGTGCCGTTATCATAACGGACAGCGACCATGTGGTGCTGTCGGCACTACAGCCCGAAACAGTGGCTCACCGCCTTGAGGAAAGGGATGCTGAGCCTGAGGATATGGTTGAGACAGAGCAGGAACAGGAGGAGGAAGCATGAAGCCTGGCCTGCTTATTATTGTTTCCGGTCCTGCAGGTGTAGGCAAGGGAAGCATTGTTCGCAAAATGATTGAATTAAGCAGCCGGGTAAGGCTTTCCGTGTCTGCAACATCACGAAAACCCAGGCCGGGAGAGCTGGAAGGCATTAATTATTTCTTTAAGACCAGAGAACAGTTTGAAGAAATGATTAAAAACCGGGAACTGGTTGAATGGGTCGAGTACTGCGGCAATTACTACGGTACGCCAAAGGAATTCGTATGTAAGGAAATCGAAAAAGGCCACAGTATTATTCTTGAAATCGAAGTGGAAGGCGCACTGAAGGTCCGGGATCTTTTTCCGGACAGCGTCCTTTGCTTTGTATTGCCTCCCGATTTCAGAGAGCTTGAAAGAAGGCTCAGAGGAAGAGGAACCGAAAACGAGGAGGTTATAAAGAGACGGCTTGAAAGAGCCAGAGAAGAATTCCGGCATATTAACCTGTATGATTACATTATTTTGAATGATACCATTGAGGACGCCGCCCAGCGGTTTGTCACCATCGTTCAGTCGGAGCAGATGCGAACCAAACGAAACCAGGCTTTGATGGACAAGTTTAGAAATATTGAGGAGTGAACAATCGAATGAATGAGGGAACCAATAACAATATGATTAATCCGCCCATGTCTTCCTTGCTTACAAAGGTTGACAGCAGGTACACGCTTGTAATTGCTGCGGCCAAACGTGCACGCATGCTTACTGCGGGAGCTAAGAGGCTTACCACCGCAAGCTCCACAAAAGATGTTACCCTTGCTATCCATGAGATCGATGAGGATAAAATCACCTATCACAAGATTTATCGCCAGCCTTCAACTCATGAAAACATGGTGGAAACATCCCTCAATGGGAAAGAGGATTAATTATAATGCCGGAATTGGCCCGGGAGGAGCATAACATGCAAGTAGAAAAAACTATGGAAAAAATCGTGGCGCTCTGTAAAAACAGAGGATTCATATTTCAAGGCTCCGAAATTTATGACGGACTTGCCAATACCTGGGACTACGGCCCCTTGGGTGTGGAATTTAAGAATAATGTAAAAAAAGCCTGGTGGAAGAAATTCATTCAGGAGAGTCCCTATAATGTGGGCGTGGACTGCGCCATTCTTATGAATCCACAGGTATGGGTGGCTTCAGGCCATGTGGGCGGTTTTTCCGACCCACTCATCGACTGCAAGCAGTGCAAAACCCGTCACCGTGCCGATAAGATCATTGACGAGTTTAATCTGGCCAACGGAATCACCATGACCGTGGACGGCATGACCAACGAGGCCATGCATGGTTATTTAAAAGAAAAAAATATTCCCTGTCCCGATTGCGGCGGGCATGATTTTACGGAAATCCGTAAATTTAACCTCATGTTTAAGACCTTTCAGGGTGTTACCGAGGATTCCAAAAATGAAATCTTCTTAAGACCTGAAACCGCACAGGGCATTTTCGTCAACTTCAAGAATGTTCAGCGTTCTACCCGCAAAAAAATTCCTTTTGGTATCGGGCAAATAGGCAAATCCTTCCGAAACGAAATTACTCCCGGTAATTTCACCTTCCGTACCCGCGAATTTGAGCAGATGGAGCTGGAATTCTTCTGCGAGCCCGGCACCGATCTGGAATGGTTTAAATTTTGGAAGGATACCTGCAAAAACTGGCTCTTAAGCCTTGGCATGAAGGAAGAAAGCATCAAGCTTCGCGATCATGAAAAGGAAGAGCTTTCCCACTACAGCAACGCCACCACCGACATTGAGTTCAAGTTTCCCTTTGGCTGGGGCGAGCTTTGGGGCATTGCGGATCGTACCGATTTCGATTTAAAACAGCATATGGATCATGCAAAGGAGGACTTGTCCTACTTTGATCCCAATAAAAACGAAAAGTACATTCCCTACTGTATTGAACCTTCTCTGGGGGCCGATCGTGTGGCTCTGGCCTTCCTCTGTGACGCTTATGACGAGGAAGAGGTGACTGAAGGCGATGTTCGCGTCGTTCTTCGTCTGCATCCCGCTCTGGCTCCTGTTAAAGTGGCTGTGCTGCCTCTTTCAAAGAAGCTATCCGACGATGCCTGGGGACTTTATGAAAAGCTCAACAAGGAAATGGTCTGCGAATTCGACGAAACCGGAAGCATCGGTAAGCGTTACCGCAGGCAGGACGAGGTGGGAACCCCCTATTGTGTTACCTTTGACTTTCAGTCTCTGGAAGACAATTGCGTAACCATACGGGAAAGGGATTCCATGCAGCAGGAGAGAATAGCCATAAGCGAATTAAGCAACTATTTTAAGGACAAATTTGCGTTCTGATATGCTCGCAGCCCTTTTACCCCATGGATTTCAAAACCGTGCAAGCAAGGGTGCTTGCGTCCGGCAGCAAGGCCGGAGATGAGTGAAATGCGTAAAAGATAATAGCCAACTTTCTGTGAATGAAAAGAGTTTTTTTGACGTACAATGACGGTAATACCATTTTTTACAATCTGTAATTCCTCTGGTATTGAGCTTAAATTGGATGTTTTAAAAACTCTTTTTTGTTTAGACATCCCAAAAATGTATTCAGGAGGGACTATGATGGCAAAATACGTGTATCTCTTCAGCGAAGGTAATGCATCCATGAAAAATCTGCTGGGAGGCAAGGGGGCCAATCTGGCTGAAATGACAGGCCTTGGCCTCCCGGTTCCAAGAGGATTTACCGTATCAACGGAAGCCTGCACCCGTTATTACAGGGA
>JAFADM010000171.1 GCA_023424865.1 Bacillota bacterium
GATACGCTTGAAAACATCGACATCATCATGTTGAATCAACCTCCTCGGGTCAATTTCGTTCCGTCAGTCGTTCGGGAACGAACAGCCTCCCATTGGGTCCAGCTGTATGTTGATTATTAATATTATCCACTTATATGCTATTTTTTGGTATAGGACTTTCGGTTCAGGCAAAAACGGCTCCGTCAATCTGGGTAAAAACGTTATCCTTGAGCTCTGTGGTGTTTACTGCCGTTATAACGGTTCTTGCCCCCACATTCACCACAAAAGCCACCTCGTCCATAACCACCAGTGAATCCTTTACACCCTTTTGTGCCGCTTTATCCACAGCACTTCTGAGCTTTCCCATCTGCTCCTGGCTTAAATGGATTTGACGGGCTTCAAGCCTTAACGCCGCATGCTTGGAGAGCTTAACCTCACCACTTTGCTCCAGCGTCCTGTCAAGTACTGTGGAAAAGGATTCCACACCGTCCTGGCGGATGCTTTTTACCGGTGAAGTTTGGGAAGCTATCTGATGGATGCTTTGAATTGCACCACCATTGGCCTGTATTTTCATACCGGCACCTCCGTTTCTTCTTCTGCGCCGTCCTCAGGAACCACATTAAGCTTTTGCAGCTCTTTCAAAATTTGATTGAGGAGCAATTGCTCTGTGGAAAGCAAATCCACCCTTTCAGTAGCATAAATGGAATCCACCGGGATTTGGACACTGTCAAGCAGGAGATGGTTTGCACCGCTATCATCCTGATAACCGGAACGCAGCTTGCCCTGTATATTGTAGGTCTCACCGGTTGCGCTGTCTCTCACACGAAGAGTAACCGTTTTACCGCTCTGGGCATTGACATAGGCTTCCACATCTTCATATTCGCCTAAATCCAGATTGTACGGTACAACATCCACCTCGTCCAAAAAGGCGTATATCTCGTTATCCTTCTTTTCGACCGAGCCAATGATACCTTCAACGGAAAAGGTTTTTCCCGCGCTGTTTTCAATTAAGGTTTTACCAAGCATGCCAATGATGCTGCTGTAGTCGGAAACTTTTGCGCCGGCTCCGGATTCGGAATTCACAACCTCGTAAATATCATCCAGCTCAATTTCCTTTTCCCCGATGATAGCATAAAGCTTTCCGCTGTTGATTCTTACAGAATCCACCTTGCCGGTAACAAGCTCGGAAATTCCCGTGTCTGAATTGGTTACCTGAGCCGACACATACTTGCCAATCATACCGTACCCAAAGCTCTGACTAAAGGTATTATTTAGATTTTGCATCTGCTCCAGTGCACTGAACTGGGCCATTTGGGCGATAAAATCCGTATCACTTGATGGATTCAGAGGATCCTGGTATTGAACCTGTGTAACCAAAAGCTTTAAGAAATCATCCTTGCCCAATTCGCCGGTATTACGCTCCTCAGTCTTCTGAGACTGGGCTGCAATAATCTGCTCAATGGTGCTTTGACTGTTTATTCCACTTGTTGTTGCCATCTACTTCCTCCTTTCCTCCGTCATTAAACTTTATAAAAACAAGTCTCTTAAAAGGTTCTTAAAACAGGTTTCTTAAAAGTTTCATAGTGATGCCCGCTACGCTGAGAGGTTTATCGTATTTTGGGACCCAAAATACTCTTTGGCAATCTTTTCAAGAAGCTCTGCAGGATTTACTGCTCCGGCAGCTGAAGTTTCACCGCTTTTTTCGGCATAAAAGCTATTGCGGGAATCCTCCTTGCTTTGCTTGGAGTCGCTGTTGCTTCCGTTGCCTACGGATACGCTCAACTGTTGAACAGACAGGCCATTTTTCTCAAGTGCATCCTTAAGAAGCTGCAGGTTGCTTTCCAAAATGCCTTTAACCTGTTCATTCTCAGCCGTTATCTTGGCCAGAATTTCACCACGCTCATGGACGATTTTCAAAGACAGCTTGCCCAGGCTTTCAGGCTTAAGCTGGAGCTCCATTTCCTGACGGTTTTCACCGGCCATCAGCTTAACCTTCATGGCTACCTGATTGGCTACGGATTGAGCCATGGGCCGTTCCGGAAGCTTGAATTCGGTTTTCACTCCGGAGGATGCTTCTACACCCTTAACAGGCGCATTGGCATTACCTGCCTGAGCACCGTACTGCTGCCCCTGCCCGGTTGTGGAATCACCTTCGCCATCAACTGCCAAAGCCGCATTGACGGTATCCAGAATAACACTTCCGGCGGACTCGCCTTCTGCTGCAACATCTGCTGTATTAGCATGCTTGTCGGTCTGAGCAGCCTCCTGGCCTTCCTCAGACACCTGTGCCGCCGATGCCAGGACAGTTCCCGGTTCAGTCTGAGCCACCTGACCCTGAGTGTTTGTAATCTTATCCGCCAGTTCGGCACTCACTGCCTTCATTTTTTGAATAAGCTCGGCCGAAGCTTCTGAAGATAGAGCAGCTATTCCCGACTTATCCAGGGCTATGGACTCACTGGTAATACCCAGCTTTTCAAGAAGCGCAGCCAATTTGTCATGAACTCCGGAACCGCCGGCTTCACCAAAAACAGAGGCATCACTGGTTTTTATACTCTCAAGCAAGGATTTGAGCTCCTTTAAGTCCGCTGAACCAAGAAGCTGTTGAAGGGATTCGGGAAACGCTCCAACGGGATTGGCTCCATTTTCCCCTTCGACGGAGGTTAATGAGGCCGACTCCAAAGATTGTCCTTCCAGCATGGCTGCAAGTGCTTCAAGTACTGCAAGAATTTCATCCAGGCTTAAAGAGCTTTCCTTTGGCTTTACGTCCTCAGATGGGTCTTTGTCATCCACCTTATGACTGTCCGTCTTTTCCTTTTCGGCGGTTTTTGCCGTTGGGCGGCCGGAGACTTCCTTCGCCTCCGAATCCTTTAGCCTTTCATTCGTGACAGTATCACTATTGCTTGAGGAATCTCTGGACGAAGAAGACAGGTATCTGTCCTCAGCCTTTTTATAGCCGGATTGCTCTGATTTTCGGGAAGATGCGGATAAGTGCTCATTAAGAACATCCACAAAGGATTTTGATGAATTTTGCCCTGAATCGCCTGTTTTAGCAATACTTTCAGAAGAAGAGAAGTTTGTTTTAAAAAACAGAGAGCTTATGCTATTGCTCTGTATCACTTTTTCACCTCCTTTCAAAGCCTGTGCCGCAGGCACAGGGATTAACATGCTTCCTTTTGATTTATAAAAACCCTTTTTTGGGAACATGTACAAACTCAGGGTCTCTTGCTTTCCATTGTAAGCTTGGTGATGTCAGCTACCACTTTGGGGTCCATATATTCTAATATTTGCGCGGACGCCATGGAACCCATTCCGCCCAGAACATCGGCTGTTAATTGCTGATCCTTCTGCCACAGCTCGCTCATTACACCGGCTGCGCTCGATGGGGTCATAAGGGTAAAGGGTTTTGCAACAGCCTCTTTTTCTACCGCATAAAGATCCAGCTTGACAAGCTCCTTATAAATCACTTCGGCTGTTTCCTGATTCATCTGGGCGAAATAGGTTTTGAAGCCTTCCGTATCATTATTTGCCACCATCTCATCAAATGCTTTTTTGTCGGCTTCAAGCTTTTCTCTTTCTGCCGCAATATTTCGTTGTTCTTCAGTAGCTTCCAAAAGCTCTGCTTCTTTGCTGCTCAAATTGGCAGCGACGGCGGCGCTTTCCGCTGATAAGGCTTCTATTGATGCTTTCAGTTGGGCTATTTCCTCTGCCAGCCGGGCATTATTGTCACGGTATTCGGAATATTTCGCCACCAGCTCTTCATCACTTAAATATTTAGGATCATCCGGATCCTTCAGCGGAGGCAACACATACTTAAGAACAGCATTATGCTGAAAAGTGGGCCTGACAATTTCACCCAGACCTTTATAATTGATCTTGACTGCTGCAAGAAAAGTAGCTGAAAAAAGAAAGATAATAATAAGACAGGCGGATACAATGAGAACTATCCCCTTAACGGGTCCAAGACTTCCCCCTTCCGGGGTACTTTCCACATTTGGTACTTTAGCGATTGGGACGACTTTTTCATCAAGTGTTGCTTTTGCCATTTCAATCTCCCTTGGGAATCGTTAAAATACATGGGCCCTATAACCGGTGTAAATGAACCTTAAAAGAACCGGATTAAAGTTTTGTGCCCACTGCTTGCTTATAACTGACCAACTCGTCTACACGCTGCTGCTCCTTGCGCTCTTCCTCGGTTTTAAACTCAAGAAAATCTTTTTCCCTGAGGTTCTCTAAAACCTTTCTCTCCCTCATGCAAACGATTAATCTTTCCCTACATTTATCGACATTTTCCTCGCACTGCTTAACGCAGGCTTCCTGTCTGATACGCTCTAATTCCAAGAGTTCCAGAAAGCCTTTAAGCTCTGCAATGCGGTATTGAACAATCTTTCCGCAGCATGCGCCGCGAAGCTTTTTCAAACCGTCCTCAGCTGCCGCCTTCTTAAGAAGCAAACAAGACTTTTCCTCCTCCAGGCGCATGACGGCTGTTCCGAGATCATTTTTTGCATTCTTCTCAAACTGCTCTTTTAAGTTAAGGGATGTTTGAAGCCTGAATCTAAAAACTGCCATGTCTTATCCCCTTTAACTCACTGCCTCTTTAAGAAGCTCGATGGTATTTGTAAAATTTACCCGTTGCTCTGTGGGTTGAATCAAAAAAGCATTTAATTTGGAATAGAGTGTAATTGCTCTATCGATTTCAGCATTGCTGCCTTTAACATAGGCGCCGACATTAATTAAATCCTCCGCGTCCTTATAGACTGCAAGATTATGCCTGAGCTCGGCTGCAACCGACTTATGCTCCTTATCGGCAATATCACTCATAACACGGCTTATACTGGCTAATACGTCAATGGACGGATAATGCCCTCTGTGGGCAAGGGATCTTGATAAAACAATATGGCCGTCCAGAATTCCCCGTGCCGTATCGGTGATAGGCTCATTCATATCATCACCATCCACGAGCACCGAGTACAGACCTGTAATGGAGCCTCTGCTGGATGTACCTGAGCGTTCCAGAAGCTTGGGCAAAAGAGCATAAACGGAAGGGGTATAGCCTCTTGTTACGGGCGGCTCGCCTATGGCCAGACCAACTTCCCTCTGGGCCATGGAAAAACGGGTAAGGGAATCCATCAAAAGAAGCACGTCCTTGCCCGAATCCCTGAAGTACTCGGCTATGGCCGTGGCCACCTGAGCTCCCTTAAGACGGACCAGTGCAGGCTGATCGGAGGTGGCAATAATTACGACCGAGCGTTTCAAGCCTTCCTCACCCAAATCCCGTTCGAGAAAATCCCGAACCTCACGGCCACGCTCGCCAATAAGAGCGATAACATTAATATCTGCCTTGGTATTTCGTGCTATCATTCCCATGAGGGTACTTTTTCCTACGCCGCTTCCCGCAAAGATTCCCATACGCTGGCCTTTGCCTACGGTAAGAAGTCCGTCAATGCACTTAACCCCAAGGGGAAGGATCTGCTGAATTCTGGGCCTGGTCATGGGGTTTGGGGGCATACTGCTCACAGGGTAATAGGCCTGTACACGGACTGGCCCTTTATCATCCATAGGACGGCCCAGCCCATCCAATACGCGGCCCAAAAGGCTTTCTCCGACCCCTACTTCAAGCTCCCTGTCGGCAGCGGTTACCAGACTTCCCGGTCCTATCCCGTTCATATCGCCGATGGGCATAAGCAATACCCGCTTGTCCCTAAAGCCTACCACCTCGGCCAGAACAGGCTTGCCCTGCCTTGCCTTTACATAACATAAGGCTCCCACATGAGTCTGAGGGCCCTCCGATTCAATAGTAAGACCCACCACTTTCGTTACCTTGCCAATACAGCGGACAAAATGGCGGGATTCAAGTATATTCATATATTTGAAAAATGAAAGCGCGTTATCCATGTTGTTCCTTTTCACCCAGCACCTCAAAAAAGGCTTCCTTAATCAGAGCAAGCCGGGTAGATGCACTGCCATCCATTATTCCTATTCCGGTATCAATGACACAGGAGCCCTTTTCAAGCGTACTGTCCTGCTTTATCTCCAATTGATTAAGATCTCTCACTCTGGCCCGAATATCTCCCTCATGGGCTGACAAGTAAGAAAAATCTTCAGAGGAAACCTTGATTATCACATGCTCAAGCTCGGTAGACGCGTTAAGGGTTTCAGATACAATCCCGACGATGGTCTCCTCATGGTTGCGAACCATATGCCCTATCACTTTGCCTGCTATTTCCGTCACAAGAGACAGGATATCCTTTTCCATAGCCGCCAGGGTAGCTTCATACTCAGATTTGCAGCGTTCCTTATAGCTTTCTGCTTCTTCAATAATGCCCTGGTATTGCTGCCTTGCCATTTCCTCTCCCTGAGTAAAGCCTTCCTCGCTGGCTTTTTGGGCCAGACTCTCAGCTTCCTGAAGGGCCTTGGCATAAGCCTCGTCCATATAGCGCCGGGCCTCAAGCTCGGCTTCCTCAAGAATAAGCCTGGCTTCGCTCCTTGCTTCTTCCCGGGCTTTTTCTATGTACTGAGCACTCTTAAAATCAATAAGCTCAAATTCAGCCTCTGCCGCACCTTCCTCCTGCGCGGCAGCAATTTCTTTTTTAGCAGCCTCATTGGCAGGGTGCCTTACTTCATAAGGATTACCCATATTAATTTGGCCGCGTTTATAGATGTTATAACCGTAAGCGTTACTATACAACGATTTCGTCGCCTCCGCCACGTGAAATAATAATTTCTCCGGCATCCTCCAGCTTGCGGATAATATTGACTATCTTCTGCTGTGCCTCTTCCACATCCTTCAAGCGCACCGGACCCATGTATTCCAGATCCTCTTTAAGGGTCTCAACGAGACGCTTAGACATGTTATTGAATATAAGGGTCTGAACCTCGTCAGTGGAGCCCTTTAATGCAAGAGCAAGCTGGGCATTGTCCACTTCCCTGAGGAAACGTTGAATGGCCTTATTATCAAGAGAAAGAATATCTTCGAATACAAACATTCTCTTACGAATTTCTTCGGCAAGATCCGTATCTTCAATTTCAAGTGTATCCATAATGTACTTTTCGGTGCCTCTGTCCACGGAGTTAATAACATCCACAATAGCCTGAATGCCGCCCACTGCCGTAAAGTCTTCGGTAACCATGGAGGAGATTTTCTTCTCCAGAACACGCTCCACTTCTTTAATAATTTCAGGAGAGGTTCTGTCCATGGTGGCAATTCGCCTTGCAACATCCGCCTGCTTGTCCTGAGGAAGTGAGGAGAGTACCGTGGCCGCCTGGGATGGCTTAAGATAGGCGAGTATCAGGGCAATGGTCTGGGGATGCTCATTTTGGATAAAGTTCAGTATTTGGGAAGGATCGGCCTTTCGCACGAAGTCAAAAGGCCTCACCTGCAGAGAAACCGTTAGCTTATTGATAATCTCCATGGTCTTTTCAGCACCCATGGCCTTTTCCAGAATATCCTTGGCGTATCCTATGCCGCCTTCGGTTATGTACTGCTGCGCAAGGCATATTTCATAGAACTCGCTGAGAACCTTTTCCCTTTCAGAAGGGGAAACAGTACGTATATTCGCAATTTCAAGGGTAAGCTGCTCAATTTCCTCTTCCTTCAGATGCTTGAATATTTGAGCTGAACGCTCCGGACCGAGTGAAATAAGCAGCATCGCCGCTTTTTCCCTGCCGGTCATATCACGCATAGTATCAACTTTTGCCGCCATATTTCAAGCCGCCTCCATTTTGTGCTGTGTTTGCCGAACTAGTCCCAATCGTCTGCCAGCCAATTTCTTAAAAGCTGAGCAACCGCGTCGGGGTTCTGCTGAACAAATTTTTCGATTTGCTTTTTAAGTTCGGACTGCTCCTGAATATTAATTTCTGGCAACGGTGGTTCAGAAGGTAAGTTTATGGCCATCGCACGAGCAGCTGCCGCCTCTGCTGCCGCAGTTTCCACAGCAGTCTCACCCGAGCGTCTGGGCTGCGGGGACCTTCTTCTTGGCATAGCTGCTAAAACCATTACGAGAAGCAATATTAACATAATGACATAAAAACCGAACTGTTCAAAGAATTGTGCCAGAGTGTCCGTAAGGGTAGCCTGTTCAGGTACTTCAGCCATTATTTTTTGTATACTGACGGTAATATTGGAAGAGGGAATACCTGTCGCCGTACTGACGGACTGGCGCACCCCATTTAGAAAATCAGTGGTCAAGCCTTCGTCGGAGGCAACATTCTTTCCATACCACAGGACGATAGAGAAAGTGGACTTGTCCGAGATAACATTACCTACGGCTTTTTCCATTTCAGAATCGGTCTGGTTAAAAATACGCTCCTGTTTTAAAGAATCACTGTTATAAGTGGCGTTGCCATCCTCTGTCACCTGATAGGAGGGAGCAAGCTCGGGGTTTGTATCTGTTCCGGGAATATCACCCGCATCCCCGTTGACCAAACTTTCAGAAGCGGATTCGCTGTTTTTTACAAAGCCTTCGCCTCTTTCGTCAGGAGCCGTATAAGTTTTGGAAACACTTTTTTGAGTATCGAAATCAAGAAAGAGATTGGCCGCAGGACTTATGTAATCAAAATTGGCATTAGCTACCTGCCCCACTTTGAAGAGATCATAAACCTTTCTCTCCATTTCGAGTGTTCGCTGTTTGCGAATTTCGTCCTGAGACACAGCCTTCTCAACTGCAGGCTGATCAACAAGATCGGAAAGGGGATTGAGGTTTTGATCCACAAGAGTTATATTTTCGGCTGGAACGCCCAATGAGGCGGCCACCACATTCATTGCTGCTTTGATTTGAGAGTTTGCAAGTGTGGATTTTGTCTTCAGCATAACAAAGGCACTGCCTTGCACAGCCTGCTCGGTCGCTTTGGTCCAATAGGTCTGCTCAGGCTTGCTATACTGAACCTCTGCATTTTCTACATTTTCAAATTTCTTGAGTTTGTAGACCAGATCCTTTGTAAGATAATCCTTCCATAGCTGAGCCTTATCCGCTTCAGTTGAAGTAAGAGAAAGCTGAGACCAGGTATCGGAAAAAGTAACATTGGGTGAGACGATGGCCTGTGTTGTTAAATCAAACTCGATGTCCGATTTTTTTCTGCTGTCAACAAAAACCTGATTTGTTCCCTTTTTGTACTTAATATTGTTTTCATTAAGGTAACTCACGACTGGCTGTAGGCTAACCTCTTCCGTTGTATCGAAAAGAGGAACATACTCCACTCTTAACGAAAGAACCAAAGTAATAATTATTGCAAGCACCAGAATGGCCGCTGAAGCAATGATTCTAATCTTTTGTCCTTTTTCCAATGGCTTCCAAAAACCGGCTATCTTTTCTCCCAATCTTTTAAGCCCGTCCGGCATGGTTCTTTCCTCCTCAGTAAAAGCCCTGTGCAGCTTCTTGTTCTTCACATACTCAACTTATTCAACAGCCTCCGTGCCGTATTGCGTCTGCCTCCCAGTCTGTTAGACCTGCATACGCATAATTTCCTGATAAG
Organism: Bacillota bacterium; assembly: GCA_023424865.1. Next base: position 9,448 of record JAFADM010000171.1, read on the forward strand.
CCTCCATAATTTTGTTACGGATTTCCATAACAAAGGAGAGAGAAATTGACGCTTTTTCACCTGCAATAAGAACCGATGCAATGTTGTCCGTCTTGCCTGCAATAAAATCTTCGGTTAGTTTACTGGATTCCTGCTCAAGAGCGCTTATATCATTGAGGGCATCTGTCAATAGCTGTTTAAAGGATACTCCGGATACATCCGATGTCTCTTTATTTAAAGCTGATAGACCCTGAATTGATGAAGCGACCGCATTAATTGAATCGATAGCCATTAAACCGCGCCTCCTATACTATTATAATGAAGATATTACTTTAATATTAAGCGTCTGAATAATTAGCGTCCGATTTCAAGTGCTTTGACAGCCATGGATTTTGAGGCGTTAAGTGCTGTCACGCTGGCTTCATAAGCTCTCGTAGCCGAAAGCATGTTGACCATTTCAGTGATGGTTTCCACATTGGGCATTTGTACAATGCCGTTTTCGTCCGCATCGGGATGAGAAGGATCATAGACTTCTTTAAACGGTGTGGGATCCTCCACGATTTCAGTAACCCTCACACCACCGCCGGAAACAGAAGATCCCGACAGCTCTTTGCCAAGAATGGACGAAAAGGAATTCGTCATATCTCTTTCTTCAAAGACCACAGTTTTCCTGCGGTAGGGTGTACCGTCTTCCGTACGGGTGGTACTTGCATTGGCAATGTTCTGAGAAATAATGTCCATTCTGAGGCGCTGGGCCGTTAGGGCCGATGCACTGATATTAAAAGAATTAAACAAACCCATGGATTACCGTCCTCCTGTAATGACGCTGCGAAGACGTTGAAAATCTCCGTTCATTTTTTGGATTAGCGTGTTGTACCGCAATGAATTGGCTGCCAGGAGTGCGGACTCATTTTCAATATCCACATTATTACCGTCAGCCCTGTAAGATGACTTTGTACTATCCTCAGTAACGCGTATAGGAATATTTTCATCCCCACCGGTGGAACTGCCCAGCTCTTTATCAAGATACTCCTCAAAGCGAACTTCCTTTCGCTTATAGCCCGGCGTATCCACATTGGCTATGTTCTGAGAGATCACTTCATTACGCAGCCAAGTTGCATCCAGAGCCCGTTCCAGCTTATTTTTCGTAAAGAGAAAATCGGAAAGCATCCCTTTCGTCTCCCCTTCTTAATTTTTGTGAATTGATACTTTTTTACTTTTACTTTTTGCTTATATTTGACTATATCATAAGATTTTTAATAAAACAACAGCGTACACGCTAATTCTATGTAGTACTTTGGAACTATACGTACAAACTGGTTGTTTTTTGTAAAACCTTGTCGATTTAAGTAGAATTAAATCCAATAATTCATATATACCCCTTTTTTGACCATGTAAAAAAAAACTTAATCTCCATATCTTTCTACTTATAATGTGGCCGACTTTAGCCATAATAAGCATTGAGGAGGTGAGATTTATGGCAAACTCAAGTAACAGCAAGACATCCTTTGACAACATGAAGTATGAAATTGCTGGCCAGCTGGGTATTAACCTTAAGCAGGGTTACAATGGCGACCTTACTTCACGCGAAGCTGGAACCATAGGTGGTAATATCGTTAAAAAGGTATTCCAGACCTATACTGGTAACCAGTATCCTCAGTACGACTCCAAACAGAGCAAGTAATTATTGAGGCACAGCCCGATGAGCGCCTTCCAGACGAGTTTCCCTGGCGGAACAAATCGTAAGCGAAGGCGCCCATCGGGAAATTCTGCCTCACAAAAGCTCAAAAAAGAGCCTTAAATAAGGCTCTAAATGTTAAAAAACAGCAGGAATTAAGATTCCTGCTGTTTTTTATTGGTTTCAGTTTTTATATCATCGGGATCCTGGTACTTTAAAGTCTCGTGTTCGGTTGTGTGGCGTTCTTTTGTACAAGTGTCGGGCTTAAAAATTTTCTTGATTTGTTCAATAAAATCAGGCGTATTTTCAAGCAGTCTGTCCAGGGAGGTCTGTGGCGAAGCGGGAATCATTTTAATCGTATTGTTTCGTCCAACAACCATGAAAGCGACGGGATGGATGCTTACACCTGCACCGCTGCCGCCGGCAAAGGGATAACTGGTATTTTGGCCCTGCCCTTTTCCATATTCACCGCCGCCGGCCGCAAAGCCGAAGGATACGGTTGATACAGGTATGATAACCGTTCCGTCAACGGTTTGAACGGCATCACCCACAATGGTGTTAACGTCCACCATCTCCTTGATGCTCTCCATTGCCGTTTTCATAAGTTCCTCAATTGGATGCTGTCCCATAGTTTTCACCTGTTCCTTTCTGTGGAATCTTTTTTTGTTGATGTTTGAGTATCAAATATATAATATGGAGCAAGCGGACCTTAAATATGCAATGTACGGACAAATCCATTTTTTTCTCCTTAAAATCAGGGTAAAACTCAATATTTTTTTGCTTTGGAGTACCTAAAACCAGAAGGGCCCCCAAAAGCTGCCAAACCGTACCATAAAGAATTGCTGTAAATGCAGCATCATGGCTGGCTACCTTACCCTTAACATTTAGGAGGGTAAACCTTATATGCCGCCTTAAATAATGAAATCGCGTCCTCATAAAGCCCAGGTCCAACAAAAGTCCCAGCCTTTTTTCCAATTGCCCCTTTTCCTTCACAGGTTTTTTTTGGGTAAGGAAGCTTAAGCCTCCATCTGCGAGATTCCAGGAGAAGAGTACGAATTTTTTATATAAAGAAACTTTCAAAGCCACGTCAAAGCGAATGTCCTTAATAGTAGCCGTAACCTCAAGCACAAGGCTTGAAGCAGCAACCAAGGCTATGATAGCTAAAAGAACAGCAAAAAAAACCGCAAAACCCATAGAGTACACCTCTTGAATAGGTTTTCCGGTTTTTAACATTCTAATCCTTTATTTTCTAATTAACTTCCATTGGAATTGGAAGTTGGCAGGTGCTATGTGGCTCCAAAGGAGTTTAGTCCCAAGCTGCGGCTTGCTCCAGGTCTAAGCATCCCCGCTTAAGGCCCGTTCAATCCACAGGAAGCCTGTCCATAATTTCCTGGGTACTTTGAATTTCGGGCACAGGAAGCTCCTTTAAGGAGGAGAAGCCAAAAACCCTTAAAAATTCCTCCGTTGTTTCATAAAGCTTAGGCTTCCCGGGGGCATCTTCCCTTCCCGCTTCCCGGATTAAATTACGTTCGGAAAGCTTTAAAAGTACGCTGTCGCTGTTAACACCCCTTATCTGCTCGATGCTTTGCCGGGTAACAGGCTGCTTGTAAGCGATTATGGACAGCACCTCATAGGCGGCAGGGGTAAGGCCCTGTTTTTTCCGAACTGTTCCCAGCCTTGCTATATAAGGATCAAGCTCAGGCTTGGTGCACAGCTGCCAGCTTCCGTCAAGCTCTCTTACCATAAGGCCCCTTACACTGTTGGACCATTTGTACTGCATCGTTTCCAATACTGCACGTGTGGTCTTTTTGTCCTGTGCCAGTATTTCGGATAGCCTGTCCAGTGGGACAGGATCGCCGGATGCAAAAAGAACGGCTTCAAGAATGGTTTCCATTTCAGACAGATCGCTCATAACAGTTCAAAAGCCTCCTCTTCGTCCTCCTCCGGTTCCATTGCCCCATTATCCAGAGAGATGACGTAAATTTCTTCAAAGGCGGCAGCCTGATCCACTTCCGCTTTTCCCGAGCGCACGATTTCAAGCAGGGCCAAAAAGCCGGTAGCCACCTCAAGACGTGATTTTTCCTTCGTGTTGTATAATCGGGAAAAGCACATTTTCAGGTTTCTTGAAAGAAAAACAAGAATCTCCTTAATTTTGCTTTTTAAGGAAACCTTCTCCTGATTCAGAATACGCTCCATCTTGCGGGAAACATCGTTCATACGCAGGCGCTGCCTGTTGATTACATCCGCAAAAGCCTCCGACAGAGAACTTATCGATACCTTGAGCTCCTCTTCCACAACGATATCCGGCAGAACCTCCGGAAGCTTATAATGTACTTTGTCCCAGCGTTCCTCCCGCTCCTTGAGCTTTAAGGCCACTTCCTTGAACTTTTTATATTCCACAAGCTTTAAAATAAGCTCCTCACGGGGATCCTCCACATCCTCCACGACCTCTTCCCTGGCAGGCAGCAGCATTCTGGATTTTATATGCAAAAGGGTGGAGGCCATAACCAGAAATTCGCTGGCTATTTCCAGATCCAGCTCCTTCATCGTCTCCAGATAGTCCAGATATTGCTCGGTAATCTCCAAAATGGGAATATCGTAGAGATCTATCTGATTTTTTTCTATAAGAAAAAACAGAAGATCAAAGGGACCCTCAAAGTTCTGAAGTTTTAAAGTGCAGGCCGAGGTTAAAGCGCTTTTCATGACTTGGTCCTGCCCTTAAAGCCAGTCCACATGCATGGCGGACCGAACGCTTTCCATGGTTTTCCCTGCCAGCTCTCTGGCCTTTTTGTTGCCGGCCCGGATAATATCCTTAAGATCCTCGCTTCGGCCCACCCACTTCTGCCTGTTTTCATAGATAGGTGTCATCATTTTTCCAATGTTGGCGGCAAGCTTTTTCTTGCACGCAACACAACCGATTTCACCCTTTCGGCAATCTGCCTCGATTTCATTTACCTCATCCTCTGAAAAGAGCTTGTGATAGGTAAAGACATTGCATACCTCAGGGTGGCCCGGATCTGTTTTTCGAATTCTGGCAGGATCCGTTATCATGCTCATGACCTTTTTAGTAACCTCTTCGGGACTGTCTGACAGAGCAATGGTATTATTATAGCTTTTGCTCATCTTTCTCCCGTCCAGGCCGGGAAGCACCCGGGCCTTGGTCATAAGAGGCTGAGGCTCCGGAAAAACTTCCTTATTATATAAGTGATTAAAACGGCGGGCAATTTCTCGGGTCAGCTCAATATGAGGAAGCTGATCCTCTCCTACAGGAACAAAGCCTGCCTTATATACAAGAATATCTGCGGCCTGAAGACATGGGTAACCTAAAAAACCGTAGGTCGCAATATTTTTTTCCTTAAGCTGGGCCAGCTGGTCCTTATAGGTGGGACAGCGGTAGAGCCAGGAAAGAGGAACATTCATGGAAAAGAGCAGATGAAGCTCCGCATGCTCCTTGACAGAGGACTGAAGAAAAAGAACGCTTTTCTCCGGATCCAGCCCTGCGCTGAGCCAGTCAATAACCAGATTTTCAATGTGGCTGCTGAGCTCGGAGGTATCCTCATAGCCCGTGGTTAAAGCATGCCAGTCCACCACGGAATACAGGCAGTCATACTCGTCCTGGAGTCTGACCCAGTTTTCCAGGGCTCCCAGATAATTGCCCAGATGCAAAGCCCCGGTAGGGCGCATTCCGCTTAAAATCGTACCTTTTTTTTCCATCTTCATTCTCTCCTGTTAGGGTTGTGCTTATAATAAAAGCCTTATTGAAAATCAAAGGGAATACAAAGTGTATTCCTCTATAAACCGTAAACTAAGCTTATTACATAGGACATGCTGTTGTAAATGGGACTGGCAATGGTTGACACCGCATTGCCGATGATATTGCCCGGCAGAAAAACCACCAGGGCGATAAAGGCAAGGCCGATATACTGCTCATAGCGGGCAAAACGGAAATAGCTCTCCTCAGGAATAAAGGAGGAGATAAGCCGAGAGCCGTCAAGAGGGGGTACGGGCAGAAGATTGAACACCGCAAGGCTGACATTAACATAGACAAGGGTCTGAAAAAAGGTTTGAGCATACACCACTGCGGTATCCATGGCCATTGTATCCAGTGGGATGACACCCAAGCTTATAAGCTTAACGACACCGCCCCAGATAAAATAGCTGACAAATGCCAGTATCAGGTTTGATAGCGGGCCGGCCATGGCGACCAGAATCATCCCCATGCGACGGTTTTTAAAGTAGAAGGAATTGACGGGCACGGGCTTGGCCCAGCCGAATCCGGCGACATACATCATAATAACGCCCATTAAATCCAAATGCTTGAAAGGATTTAAAGTAAGTCTTCCTGCCTGCTTGGCAGTAGGGTCTCCCATTTTATAGGCCACATAACCGTGAGCAAATTCATGAACCGGCAGTGCCAACAGGAGAATAGGCGTCATATAAAGCAAAGTTTGAATATTAAAACGATCCAAGAATACACCTTCCTTATCCAAATATCACGACCTGCAATCAAAAGCTTGAGGGCATCGAGCCCTCTCCCTTTAGCCGGATTTGCTTACGCAAAGGGCTACCAATTAAAAGCTCCGTCAGAGGCATCGAGCCCCCATCCCTTTAGCCGGATTTGCTTACGCAAAGGACTACCAATCACCGGCCGGTAAAGAGGGCCACCACTGGCCCCGTAAAGACAATAAGTCCTAAAAGCACAGCCAGTATGGCTGCCGTCATTACGGCTCCCGCCGCAATGTCCTTTATTTTTCGGGCTTTCTCCGAATACCCGGGGCAAACCAGGTCCACTATATTTTCAATTGCCGTATTAATCAGCTCACATATAAAGACAACTGCTATCGCTATAATAATGAGCGCCCAGCTTTGAAGGGGTACCCGAAAATAAAGACCGCCCGCTACGGCTAGAAAAGCCGCCAGCGTATGAAGCTTCATGTTCCGCTCCTCCAGGAAGGCCCGTTCGATGCCTGCCGCGGCATTACGGAAGCTGTCCAGCAGTCTTTTGTTCTTCATAGCCTCTTTCCTTCCTGCCGTCTGTGCCATTTCAATCACTCTCTTCTAAGGCCAATGCTGCTTAAAACCTGCTCTTGCTTTTCAAACATCGTTTTTTCCTCTTCAGGGCTCATATGATCATAACCCAGAAGGTGAAGCATACCGTGGACCGTTAAAAAAGCCAGTTCCCTTTCAAGAGAGTGGCCATAGTTTTGGGCCTGCTCCAGAGCCTTTTCAGCAGAAATCAGGATATCTCCCAAAGCCACTCTTTTTGTTTCAGGGTCAATATCAATGGGGAGAACCTGAGGCTTTCCATCCACCGCTTCCAAAAGTGGAAAGGACAGGACATCGGTGGGGGAATCAATTTCTCTGTGCTCCCGGTTTATTTCTCTTATGCTTTCGTTATCCGTAAGCTCAATGGAGACCTCCCAGGGGTGGGCAAAGCCCTCCGTTTTCACGACCAGCTTCGCAGCTTTTTCCATTAGTTTAACCGTTTCCCCCGGAATTTTCAACTTCTTCTGCCTGTTGTAGAGATAGAGCTTCATTGATTTTACTCCTTTTGAATTTGTTGGGCAGCCTTCGCTTTACATAAATACTGCTGTCCAGTTCCTCAAGGGTATTTTTCTTTTCAAGTTCAGGGTACTCGGTTCTTTCATGGAAGATGCCGCTTAAAACCTTTAGAAAGCTGTCGGCAATGATGCTGATATCCTTTAATGTCAAATCGCAGCGGTCCAATTGACCGTCGTCCAGCTTATCCTTGAGGATTTTCCGCACCAGACCTTCCACTTTTCCCCTGGTTCTGTCGGACATGGCCCGCACAGCGGCTTCCACCGAATCGGCCAGCATGACCACAGCGGCTTCCCGTGAATCGGGCAAAGGGCCTTCATAGCGGAAATGCTCTTCTTCAGCCGTGCCGTTTTTATCTATCTGTGTGGCTCTGTGATAGAAATAAGCTACCAGGGTTGTACCGTGGTGCTGGAGTATAATGTCGCGGATAACCTTTGGCAAATGGTATTTAACAGCCAGCTCCTCCCCGTCTCTTGTGTGGGAGGTAATGACCAGTGCACTTAAATTGGGAGTGAGGCGGTCATGGGGATTTTCGTCCATCTGGTTTTCCTTAAAGAAATTGGGCCTTAAAAGCTTACCCACATCGTGGTAATAGGCACCGACCCGTGCCAGTATGGCGTTGCCTCCGATTTCCCTAGTGGCCACCTCTGCCAGATTTCCTACCAGCAGGCTATGATGATAGGTTCCGGGAGCCTCCATTAAGAGACGTTTAAGCAGAGGGTGGTTGGGATCTGCCAGTTCAAGCAGCTTAAGGGGTGTAATCACATTAAAGGTGGTTTCCAGAAAGGGCAGAAGGCCAATGGCCAGTATAATGGAAAAGATACCGTTGACAAAAGCCAGTCCACCATCGTTAAGAAGCGCCTTGGCACTCTCTTTTTCAAGGGCTCCGGCAATAACCACCACAAAGGTATTTATAAGTCCCAGAAGAACACCGGCCAGGGATATTTTTCGGCGCTGGGAGGCATTGACGGTTAAATAAGCCGCAAAGGTACCTCCAATGAGGGACATGAACATAAACCGGGTATTTCCTTCCAGCATCAGTGAGAAGCTGAAGGTTAACAAAAGGTTTACGGCAATGGCAGGCTCAACCCCCAGGAAAATGGAAGTCAGAACCGGCGCAATAAAAATAGGAACAAGGAAATAGGCATAATCCGGAACAAATTCCCTGATGAGCCAGGTGAAGAAAGTGGTTATAAGAATAATGGCACACAGGAGCATGACCGAATTGCGATCAGCATAAATTTTATGATGGAAAAAGTAAAGGTACATGATAAGCAGTATGGTTAAAAGCATGATGATTGCAAAAACCGAAGCATACAATAGATAATCGGGAGCACCCTCATTATCTATGTAGTTAAGCTCCTTCAGCACCTCAAAAATATCCGCTGTAACCACATCGTCCTTGCTGATTATCCGCTCGTCCTTATAGATAATAACGGGATTGTCCTTGACATAGGTTTCAATAAACAGGGCTCTGTCCTGCTCAGTCTTTTCCTGATCCAGGCGCCGGTTGGGCTTTACAACCTTATTGACCACATCCTGGGCGATGGCGGTAAGATCCGGCTCGCTTTCCTTGAAAGCCATGGCTAAAACCGCCTCACTCTTAACGTCAGCAAGGTTTTCCTGCATGACATTCTGGCGTGTAATGCCAGGCAGCACAACCTTAATAAATGTGTTTTTCAATGACTCCAGGGAGGAAGCGCCCTCTTCGGTAAAAAGAAGGACTTTCGCATCCCGGTCAAGTCTTCCCAAAACAGTTACCAAGCCCGATGTATCGTACTTTTTCACAAGCTCGTCTATCAGGACGGGATCCAGCTCATTCTCACTGCCGGTTTCCTGCTCCTGTTTGGCTAAATCCGCCTTTACGCTGTCAACGAGCTTGGTCAGGTTTTCAAAATAGTCATAAGCTCCGTTTATCATGTCCGTATTGGCGTTTTCAACGGTAAGAACAACGGGGGACAGCTCGTCCGCCTTTTTTTCCGCGTTTTCACGGGTTTTATCGGTATTCTCAATATCACGGGGTGCTTTGATATCGTATTGAGATACCATTCCCACCCTCAGCATATACTTTTTGGGTGCCGACTCGTAAGCCACCATGCCCGAAAGTACAAAAAGGGTGACAACGAGGGACAGAATGCGCTGAAAGGATGAGCTTCTCAAATAGCCCTTGATTTTCACATCACTTTCCTTGCGGTCCTTTTTACTCACTGCCTCACCTCCTTTTAGCTTTTACGCATCAGGCCTCACTGGCCTCATAGGCTTTAATGATGCGCTGCACCAGCTCGTGGCGCACCACGTCCCGGCCGGTTAAGTGAATGAAGCAAAGCCCCTCCACGTGGACAAGGATACGCCTGGCTTCAATAAGGCCCGATTTTTTCTCCCCAGGCAAATCAATCTGGGTAATATCTCCTGTGATAACCGCTCGGGAACCAGCCCCAATACGGGTTAAAAACATTTTCATCTGTTCCGGTGTGGTATTTTGAGCTTCATCAAGGATAATGAAGGCATCATCCAGGGTTCGCCCGCGCATATAGGCAAGGGGAGCAATTTCAATGACTCCCTTTTCCAGATTGCTCTGGTAGGTTTCAGGCCCCATAATATGGTACAGTGCATCATAAAGTGGCCTAAGGTAGGGGTCCACCTTGTTTTGGAGATCTCCCGGCAGAAAGCCCAGCCTCTCCCCGGCCTCCACGGCAGGACGGGTAAGAATGATGCGGCTGACCTGCTTTTCCCTGAAGGCCTTAACGGCGATGGCTACTGCAAGAAAGGTTTTTCCCGTTCCTGCAGGTCCTATTCCAAAAACAACAGGATACTTGCGCATGGCCTCCACATAGTTTTTCTGGCCGTAGGTTTTTGACTTTATTGGCTTCCCTCTGTAAGTAAGGCAAACCTGATCCAAAAGAGGCTCGTTGCCTTTAAAATCGTCCTCACCACTCATTTCTAAAAGGTAGCGTACAGTTTGATCCGTTACGGCATCGCCGCTTTCGGCAATGGCAATGAGACGTTTTAAAATATCCTGGGCCAAATCCGCCCGGCTCTCAAACCCCGAAACCCTTAGCTCGTTATTCCGGGCCGTTATACGGATATCCAGCTTGTCCTCCAAAATGCGAATATTGCGGTCGTATTCGCCGAACACATTGGCAATCCAATCTCTGTCCGGCAATGGAATGACTCTTTCTACAACAGTATCCAATGCTTTAATCCGTCCTCCTTGCCATCTCCCTTAAGCGCTTACTGTATGTCGTAGGGGACCTTCTCCTCGGCAATGTCCTCTTCGCATTCCAGCACAACCTGGACATATTCCTGTCCTGATTCAGAAGTAGCGTAACGAATCCGTTCATCCGTTACCTCACCGTCTTCCGGGATTTTTTGAGCCAGAATGAGGCGGGCGTTTTCCTCTGTTATCCCCCTGGCCTCTTCCGGCGTTAATTGTACTTTTCTTTCCATTATTTCAAAGCTTTTTTCAACAGTCAACCCCAGAGGCCAGTTTAAGCCAAAGGGGCCTGCAAGCCGCTTTTCATAAGTATCCGAATCATAGCTTTCAAATTTGGGCTTGCCACCCGGCAGCGGAATGGTAATGTCCGCCAGCTTAATCCACAGCCGCTCATGGACTTTACCGGTGCGGAGCCGCTGAGTATAGTCGTAGGAAACAGGGAGTGAGCATTCGTACCAGGTACGGGCCGTCACAACACCCTGAGCCTTAACATCCTTCGTCCCAAATTCGGGGGTCTTGCTGGTAAGCTTTCCAGTAATGAGCACCTGGCCTTTTTTGACCGTATCACCCTTACTGACCATGGCCGTACCGGCTAAAACCTCCATACTCGTTATAATACCGTCTCTTTGGGCGACCACGTCGCCCAGCACATCCTCAGCCTCAATTTCAGGCTTCGGTATGCTCTCCTCGAGCCTTACAATAAGGCGAACTCCGGTCATTTCCACTCCGGCCCAGGCCACATTGTCCACCTCAAGTACGATTTTTGAAGCCAGCTCCCGGGGATCCACCGTCAGCTTAAAGCGGCCCCAACCTATCTTTTCACTTTTCATTATGTCCATTACCTGAGGAATCATTTCAGGCTTTCCGCCCTCAATGGTAACTTCCCACACAATGGAGGTGGAAAAAAGGAGAATAGCGGCAAATAAAAAAAGCCCCGCCTGAAATCCCTTTCTCCGCTTTAAACGTCCAAATATAAACGGCAATCCGACTTTTTTGACTATATGCACACGACAGCCCGACTTTTTTGCGGCCGGGCGAATCAGCATAAAGCCCCTGACACTTAATTTAAGAGTAACCGTGTTTTCGTCGGTTCTTAAAATATCCCAAAGAAGGATTTGCCTTTTCGTGCAGATATTAATAAAGCGCTCAACGCTTCTTCCTGCAACCACTATCATAACATATCCCCGGATATAATTCCACAAATGTACCAGAAACATAACCCATCCCACTTTCCTCAAGCTAACACGATGTTTTCCCGCCTTTTCTACGCATCGTAATCAATATTGGAGATTTTGCCTCCAATAATCATTTCTTCGCTTGTAATTTCACGTATGGTCAGGGATTCTCCAGTCACGGAAATCACACCATGGGTGGTATTGATTTTCACCACGCCATCCTTGAAATCCATAATACCCTTAAAATTTTCCACCAGTACCTCTCCCCGTCCGATGGCCGTTACCTTGGGACGGTTTCCCACCACATCTCCGGGTATTTCAAAAAGTCTGGCCAATCGTTCACCCAGATTGGTGTCCTTTAATTCCTTGCGCCCGGCTTTTTTCCCGGCAGGCGTACTCTTATCCGCTTTCTTTTTCATGGCCCATCCCTCCGGGCAAGCTGCTTAAGCTCAAAAACATCTCCAAACTCGTACCCCTGTGCCCTGACATCCTTAATAATTGCATCCAGTGCCTGAGCATTGTCGCTGGATACGGCGTGGAGCAGCAAAATAGCGCCGTTGTGTAGATTTCGCTTAACTATGTTGTAGGCGTATTCCCATCCCCGCTGCTTGTTTACCGCCCAGTCGTCATAGGCAAAGCTCCAGAAAACATTGACATACCCAAGCCGATTGGTTATATCAAGGCTTCTTTCACTGTACTCTCCCTTGGGTGCACGCAAATAGAGCATGTTCTGTCCGAATTTGTCATAGAAGCGGCGATCCAGTCCGGTTATTTCATTTTCGATTTCCTGATCGTTTAAAAGAGGGAGGCTTTTATGGGACACCGAATGATTGCCCACCGCGTGGCCTTCCTCCACCATGCGCCGAACCAGTGCCTCTTCCTTATCCAAATAATAGCCTGTAATGAAAAAGACCGCATTGACCCCGTTATTGGCCAGAGTATCCAGAATGACGGAGGTATAACCGTTTTCATAACCCTCGTCAAAGGTAAGGTAGATGGTTTTCTTACTCGTATCGCCCCGATAGAGGCCGCCATATTTTTGAAGAATTTCGGGAGAGCCGGGGTCCGGAACAGGATCGGCCCCGTCCTTTCCTCTCATAATGCCCCAGCTGCGAAACCGGGTATAAGCATCTTCCAGTCCCGAAGCTACAAAGGGTGAATTGGGCTCGGGGCCGTTATCCTGGCTGCCTTCGCTTAATGTGCCCGTCAGCTCCTCAGAGTAGGTAAGAATGGCAGGCTCCGGCAGTTCAGGGATTACAAACAAAATGGATGCAAGCACGAACAAGGCTACCGGCATGAGGTAGGAATAGGGTATGTTCCGTTTTCTCACGTTTAAAAAACCCCCCTGGGATTCCTACCAATAGTATATTAACATGGGACATGCTAAAATGACCTAAATCCGTTGGATTAGCACCTTATAGTTGAGGAACAGCAAATGCCTTTTAGTCTACAGGAGTCATAAAGCTGTTCCGAAGAACTGTGCCGTCGTCCCGCACTGCCGGTATAACCACATTTTCTTCCTGGGATACCTTATATGCAAAATCATAAACATCGAACGTTGCAAATACGCCCCCCATAAGCTCCAAAGCGCCCTGAAGCTGGGCAGGCTTTCCTATGGCTTTAATGGTGTAGGGCGGCAGAAGCTGCCGGCCGTTGATCATGATATAGGAGCCCACATCACGAATTTCACTGGTGGCAACAACACGCTCGTCATTTACGGAGATGGCTTCCGCGTCGGAGGCTTTGAGCTCGTTGGTTAAATCCTGAATATTCCTGGCTTCTATGGACCATTCTCCCGCGCTGTCCAAGGTAATAATAATCCCTGTCCCCTTGACGGTTTCAAGCCCGGCCAGCATTCTGGCTAAAAGCCTTGCTCTTTCCAGGTCCTCCACATACTTTTTATCCACACTGTCATCGTCTCTAAAAGCCTCAGCCTCAGCCTGAAGCTCCTGAATACGCTCCTTTAGGCTTTCATTATTGCTTTTTTCCTGAAGCAGCTCCTGAACGATTTCACTTATGTTTTTCTTTTCATACTGGGCCAGCACCTGGTTCTGCTTAACGCTGGTAAACTGCCAGGCAATGATAATGCCAAGTATAAGGCTCACAACTGTAAGCGAAAAAACTTTAAACAACTTCATTGGGAGACCACCTCAATTCCTTCAAGCATTTTTTCCAGAGATTCATACATCTGATACTTTTCAACCACTATTTCCTGCTGCTTTTCAACCTCGATTCGAATGCCGAAGCCTCTGAGAATAGCTATCTGGGACATGCCTTCAATTCCCTCATACAATGCATCCGGATCCCCTATAACCTTAAAGACGTAAGGAGGGGGATACCGGTTCTTATTAACGAAAATGGTGGGACCGGCGCATCGGGGCCGGGTGGTGGAAATGACCCTTTCCCCGTTGATGGAAATGGCCTCCGCCCCGTTTCTTCGGAGACTGCTTAATATATCCTGAACATCTTTATCATGGACAATGTAGTCGGTAATATCCGACTCTCCTTTTACCAGAGCGTCCTGCATGGTGATTACGATACCCGGCCCTTTTACGGCTACAAGACCTGCCCTCATGTACTCATAATCACGCTGTTCCAAAAGGTCTCCGATTTCCGGGCTGCTTGAACTGCTCCCTATGTTTTTAAGGAGCTGATCGTGTTCCTGTTCCGCTTGAGCCAGTTCTTCAAGAAGCCTCTGGCTCTCCGCCTTCTCCTCCTCAAGCCGCTTGGTCATTTCCGAGAGGGAACCCGTATCATTGTCACTATTTTCCATGATACTGCGAAACTGGAGATTTACGAGAATGCCAAACATCACAAAGATAAGAAAGAGCATGCCGCTCTGGCCTTTTTTCATTATTTCTCACTTCTTCCCAATGTAAACATGGCTTAGCCGACCCTTCGTTTACAAAAATTCCTTTACCTTGGGGGCTCTGGGAAGAGCCG
>JAFADM010000205.1 GCA_023424865.1 Bacillota bacterium
TTTGGTAAGATAGCGCTGCATTGAATACTCGGTAAACACTTTGGAGGGGATAGTATGAAAAATCTTTTGTTTTTATGTGGGCCTAATGGGATAGGAAAAACAACAATATCTAAAGAAATTGTCAGGCGGCTGTCCAACACGGCATATGTTGATTCCGACCCTTGCCGGTTTATGAACCCCTTTGTTTTAAGTAATGAGACAATTCCCACAATTGCAAAGAATATAAGTGATTTAATCACAAATTACATGAATTGCCCTGTTATAGATAATGTCGTGTTTTCATACGGCTTTCACGGCAGGAGAAAAGAAGTTTTTGACCTGGTCATGGAAAACCTTTCTGAAATCAATTATGGCTTTATTCCGCTTCTTCTGTGGTGCAGCGAAGATGAGAACATTAAAAGAATTAATACGGATAACCGAAGCATCGATCGTATTGAAAGAACCTTGAATGAATCCCGAAAAGCCTTCAATGATATTACATACCCAAAGATTGATATTAGTGATTTTTCTGTTTCGGAAGCTGCCCGAAATATTATTATAAGGGCAGGGCTGGAATTTAACCCGATCTAAAATAGTTATAATTAATTTTAGTATTTGTGTTTGATGATATTAGTATTAATATTGATTTAGTACTAGTATTAATATTGGTATTAGTACTGGTTTTAGTATTAGTACTTGTATTTATATATACTGATATTAATGTTAATATTAGCATTAAAATTAATGAAATTAATTAGCTATAAAAGGTGGTATGTACACATGCTTGATAAAAGTATCCCTTATTTAGATGTATTAATGCATCGAAAGAGTGGTACTCCAATTCCAAAATTCAGCTTACCGGAGGGCTTCTCCCTTTCAGATTATAAAAAGGGAGATGAGGCTGCCTGGGCTGAAATTGAAACCTCCGTGCTTGAATTTGACAGCAAGGAGGAGGCCCTGTCCTATTTTAAGGAAGACTATTTACCCATGGTATCCGAAGTGGAGCGAAGATGTCTGTTTATTGAGAACAGCAAAGGCGAGAAGGTGGCAACTGCCATGGCGTGGTGGGCCTATACGGACATTCGAAGGGATCCCTGGGTTTATTGGATAGCTGTTAAGCCTGATTATCAGGGATTGGGCTTGGGGAAAGCCGTAGTATCTGCAATCTTACATAGAATGCTTAACATCGAGGGTGACAGAGATTTTTACCTGCATACCCAGACATGGAGCTATAAAGCAATTACCATATATAAAAAAATGGGATTTTATATTACGGACGAAAAAAATCTGTTCGTCTATTCTAATAACGATTATCAAAAAACAATGGCGTTGCTGAAATCTTTAGGCATAGAATAGGGGCGTGTAATTCAGCAAATCAGGAACAGCAAAACCCCAATAGAGTTGTTACAATATAATCACCGTATACGGAGAAAAGCAGGTGGTTAATTGAATTACAGCGAAACAATAAGCCAAAGTATTTATTTTATTGAAACGCATATTAAAGATAAGCTGACGGTGGAGCGAATTGCGGCTAACGCGGGCTATTCGGTGTACCATTTTTCCCGGATGTTTGCTGCTGTTAAAGGGATAGCGGTAACGGACTATGTCCGTTTTCGCAGATTATCCCTGGCACGTGCTGAGCTTTTAAGCCAGCGTAAAATTATAGACATCGCGCTGGATTATTGCTTTGAAACAGCGAGCGGATTCTCAAAAGCGTTTCGAAAAGAGTTTGGCTACAGCCCTACCACTTATATCGCGCGTATGAGCGGCTGGGATGGATCGCTAGCAACAACATCAATCGGAGGTTTTATGATGGATTTTATTATTAAAAAAAGGCCCGCATTTAAGGTTGCAGGCTATGGTATTAAAACAAATATAACAAGTGGTTTCATGAAGGACATCGGAGCCTATTGGGAGGTCTATTCCGGTGAAAATCTCGAAGACAAAATGTATTCTCAGCTTAAACCGCCCAAGCATGGGGAAGTGGGGCTGTGCGTACTGGATTCGGAGGACGGAGGCGCAACCTATTTGCTGGGTGTCATGGTTGAGGATTTTTCCAAGGTGACGCAGGATATGCTGACAGCGGAAGTGCCTGAAGCGGTATATGCAGTATTTACGACGCCCCCGGTGGATCTGGTCAAGGCGGATACCTATCAAAATAATCCGCTGAGTAGGGTGGTACAATCCGCCTGGAAGTATATTTTCGAAGAGTGGTTCCCAGAGAGCGGCTATGTTTACGATGACAGTAAATTGGATTTCGAATTTTACGACGAGCGCTGTCATTTTCGGCCAGACGCCACCATGGAAATCTATGTGCCGATAAAAAAAGGATAGAGTGGCTTCTGAGACTGGTCTTGTCAAGTGTTGGCTATAAGTTGAAAAAGACAGTAACATAACGGTATGAAATACGAAGATATTATCTTTCATTTGTTTTTCACAAGTATATAATAGTTATAAAAAAAGGTCCGGGCCGGCATTACATACGACCAGAGGAGAGACAATGAAAAGATTAATCTTCAGAGGAAAATTAAAAACGGGTACGGTTGAAGCATTTAACGGCTTATCACATGAGTTGAAAATCAGCCTTCAACCGTACCTTGACGATGAAAAACTGATGACTCTCAGTATCTTCACCTTTAAGGATACCTTGTTTCTTTACTATGAATGTATAAACGAGGTTATTGATCCGGAAATCTTGGTAAGTGGGCTCAGCTGCTGTCTTGAACCATGGCCTGGGCTGGAAGCACCCAGATACTGGGTGCCGATGATGGACATTTTCCATTATAACAGGCCGGTTGATAAAGAGCACTGGAGAAGAAAGGAGCCTGTACATAAGCGTGTTGCCAGAATTACGCGGCTTAAGGATGACATGTACAGCAGCTATATCTTTTATCATTTCCAACTGCAGGAGGAAAAACCCTCTATTGTAGGAAATAAGTATGGAATTATTGCGGCCCATGAGGATCTGCTGTTTTTTTACCATGAGGAACCCAATATTGTGGAGAAGCCTTCTCTGTATGAAGGAAAATTAAATACTCAAAATACACCGCCCAATTGGGGAGATTTAATGGCTCTGCACTTTAATGTTTGGGAAGGTATCGATGAGTCGCAGCGGATATGGCGGTATATTGACCTTGTTTTTGATATTTAAGGTCTTCTGTAAAAGCGTGGGATGAATAGGGGTAAATATTTTAATGAGCTATATGAGAGGGATTATCCTGGAGGGTTATTCACATACCGGGAAAACATCTGTTTTAAAAGCTCTGAAGCTGCTTCAGGCACAGGAGGCATTGTCAGAGCGCAGTATCATTGTTCTTAGCGAGCATTATACTCAAGTATTGAACAATGTTCATGGAGAATTCAAGCGTTTGAATCGTGATGAACATCTTCGTTTGTTGGAAGAACGGGTTAATATGTTAAGACAATTAAACGCATGGGCAAACTATTTAGGTCCGAATGCAGCCCGGGCCTCCAGAGGTATTTTTTTCATCTTGGAAAGATTCCATTTAAATCACAGAGTAGCCTTTCCATCAGAATCGACATACGAAATTCAGAAAATTGAAAATGAATTGCTTGAGCTTGGTGCTAAATGTGTCTTATTAACCGTTTCAGCGGAGAGTATAGAACAAAGAATGCAGAGTCGAACACCTGACGAATGGAGGGGCAAAACAAAAGAGGAAATAAAAAAATCAGCTGATGATTTTAGATCTATTCAATCAGAGCTTCAAAAACAATCTTCTTTGTCAATTATCCCGACTTTGGAAATAAATACTGATAATAAGGATTGGAATGCTTATGCTATTGAATTAATGAATTTACTGGGCTAATATTACACTCGTAATGAACCAAATTCATTCAGCAAAAAGCGCCGTTCTCTCTTACTTGTGCAGAAAAAGAGAGGCAGTCTAATCGCTATGCCGCTATACTTTACTTACAGTAAGCATTTGGCAGCCCTACCGGCGGGAGGGGTATCCCGGTAGGGTTTGCCAGTGCTAAAATTATTGGATAGGAATTGGAGCGGATGAAATGGTTCATCTAGTTTATTGCGATAACAAGGAAATGGTTCTGGAGAAAATTCTTAACGGCTCAAAAACCATGGTGGTTCGCGGGGCAGCGGGCCGAAAAATACCTCATAGCCGGGTCTTTCCGGATGAAGTGTTGTACTTTATGAAAAAAGGTTCCGGTAAGATTTCTGCCATGGCTAAAGTGGTAAATGTACAAAATTATGTAAAGCTTACGGATGATAAAATAACAGAAATATTTGAAGCAAATCAAGGTAAGCTTAATTTGTCGGCAAATCAAGTAAAAAGGTGGCACAAGAAATGCTTGTGCCTCGTTGAATTTTCAGAGGTAGAACAGATAAATCCCCTGGAATTTGACCATCAGGGTAATATGGATGATTGGCTGATTATTGATAAAATTGAGGATGTGGTTGTTGGAACCAGCATACCCTTTAACTATGAGAAATCGAAATTTTAATAGCACTAAAAATCAGTGTTAATTTTAAGTATCAATCTATGTAAAAAGAATTTGAAATATGATTTATGTAAAAAAGAATTCGAAATATAATTTATGTAAAAAGAAATCGTAGTATTTATGAGAAACGGGATTTAAGGCCTGTTTCTTTTTTGTTATATAATATTTATATAATTGTATTATTTATCTGGTAGGATGTCATGCTTTTTGGGAAATTCAGCGCGTTTAAGGCTTTTGTTTAAGTCTCCTTGAATATGCTATAATAATTTTATATAAGCAGTCGTCAAAGTAAAGTCTGTGCCAAGCATTCTAAAGGAAAGCTATAAGTATACCAGGAAAGAATATATTTTCATTTGCCAGGAAGGAGAACGAATTATGAGTGACGTATTGCAAACCATTAAGACCAGACGAAGTATTCGTAAATTTAAAGCGGATCAAATTACGAACGAGCAGCTCGAGGCGATTGTTACTGCCGGGTTGTATGCTCCAAGCGCAAAAAATACTCAGAATTGGCAGCTAACAGTGGTACAGGGGGAAGAAAAGCTGGAGCTTCTCCGTGCCGCTATTGCGGAGGAAATTGGAGTTCCCAATTATCCACGCTTTTATAATGCTCCGACGCTTATTTTTGTATCTACCCCCAAGGACTATGATTTTGGCCCTTATGATTCTTCGCTCGTTCTTGAAAACATTTTTCTGGAAGCAAACGCATTAGGCGTGGGCTCGATATGGATTAATCAGCTACTTAATATTGGCGACAAGCCTTCGGTTCGCAAGGTGCTCTCACAGCTGAAGTTACCTGAAAATCACAAGGTTTGGGGAATTGCCGCTTTAGGTTATGCCGACGGCGAAGTAAATACAGACAGAGTGAATAAGGGCGTTGTGGTGTATGCCTGAGCCCTATAAATGAGCTAACCCGGTGTTCCAGTCTTGCAACGCTGGTGATTGTGGTTATTTGCCAGGTGCAGGCTTACAAATCCTGTGCCTATGGCAAATTTCCCACACACGAAGAGATTAGCTTTCATTGCGAAGGAAGACAATAAATAAGGAGAAAGTAAAATGTATACACAGATCATTTTAGGCAGTGCCTTTATAATTATTGGAATAGGTCACTTGCTTAATGTAAATATATTTCTCGGAAAAAAGGCTAAAGCATTCATAAACTCAAATAACCTTAAATATTATCAAAAGGGATTGGCCTTGCCCTATACTTTGTTGGGTGTTCTCTTTATTACTATGGGAATTGTTGAAAGAATGAATGTTTTAGAAACCTTTATTTATATAGCCTTGTACGTTGTATTAGCGGTTATTCCTCTAACTATGGTTTTATTAAATAATAAAAAGTATTCAGGAAGCTATTTTATTCGCTGACAGGCATTGCTCCTTGCGGAGAAGAAGCCTAATTTTTACATATTGACAGTGTTGAGGCATTTTGATAATATTCGTAATAGATTTGAATAAGGTTTTAGTTTTCTAGGGTTCCGTAACAGAAAATGTTAGTCTGGTCCGAGAGAAAACGCACAATCCGGATAAGATTGTGTACACGGTGGGATAAAAGCCTAGGAGTTATTTAATTATGCTCCTAAGGCTTTTTTTGTTTTTCAGAAAGAGAGGATAGGTTATGTGGGGATTACTGATAACTACAATTTTAACAAGTGCAGCGGATAGTCTTAATCCGGTTGCAATTACTCAGCAATTTGTTTTGCAGGGCATGGTAAAAAAACCGAAACACATATGGTATTTTATTATACCTACGGGAGTTACAAACCTTATAGGCGGATTTCTTGCCTATTATGGACTCGCCGCATTTATTGGCAATTTATTTGGTAAGCTGGTGGAAAGGCATGGACAAATCTTGTTTACAGCGGAACTCATTCTCGGTATCGCGCTACTCACAGGTGTTGGCTATATGCTTCAAAACAACAGGCTTCAAACGCTGGAAAAGGAAATACAGCTGCTAAAGACCAGTGAGAAAAAGGGGGATGGGAATGATGAAGCAGAAGTGACACGTAAAATAAAATCCGTTTCTCCCATGGCTTTAGTGGCTCTGGGTGTGGGTGCAACGCTTTCGGAACTGGCCTCTGCGCTGCCGTATTTTGCCTTCCTGACCATTCTATTTAATTACCAGCTTACATTTTTCCAATTAGTGCTGATACTTGTTGTGTATAATGTCATTTACACATCGCCTCTGATGATATTATACTTTATTTATGTCAGGGCTCAGGAGCAGTTTGATCGTCTTTATAAAGCCATAAAGGCACAAATTACGAAATGGTCAAATATCCTGGCTCCAACAATCTCAGGTCTAATCGGAGTTGTATTGATTTATCATTCTCTGTCGCTTTTGCTGAAATAAGATTAAATACAAAGCCTTGCTAAAGGGGACGGTACAATGAAAACGCCAGCCCAAGACGATAGCGAAGCAATGAAAGGTTCAAGGGCGTTGGCCTTATACTTTAATGGTAAAGCATAACCTGTTTCCAAAGTGGGATCATTATTTGCTAACGTTTCATCCATAAAGTATAATCTTCATGGTAGGGTACTGGAGAATAAAATGGAGTACCGTCCAGGAGAGGAATTACTATGGGCAGAATAGAGTCCATTCAAGAGTATGTCAACAGCATCCTTTCCGAAATGAAGTCAGAAATCCACAGGGAAAATGCCCGCATCCATACCTATGGTGTTGCTCAATGCTGTTCATTGCTTGCCTTAAGAAGGGGCCTTGATTCGGAGCTTGCCTACATAAGCGGGCTTTTGCACGATATTTACGCTTACAAAACCGGCATATCCAAGTATCATGCTCTGAATGGAGCAGATATGGCCCGGGTGGTTATTCGTCATATGGATTTTTCAGAAGATGAAAAAACCATTATACTGTCCGCCATCTATCAGCACACCAGCAAGGGCTTCATCGGCTCAGCCTATGATGAGGTATTAAAGGACGCAGATGTTTTACAGCCGTTTATTAACAGTAAGGCTGCCCAGGGCTTTCACCGCCGAAAGCGTCTTGAGAAAATACTTTCAGAGTTGAATATTACGCTGGGTACAGCTCTTCGGGATATTAATGAAGCTGTGCAGCAAGAGACCAGTGATCATGTGTCGGCTCGTTTTCAGCGGAATCTTCTTGCAGACGTTGCAGAGAGCCTAGCTCCTAAGAAAATTTGCGGAGACATGGAGGATGGGGATTTTACTCAAATCATTAAGTATTTTCCTGAAAAAACAGCCTATGATGAGCTAAAATTCGCGTGGTGCGCAGCGTTTGTCTATCATTGCGTATTAAAAGCCGGTCTGGAGCTTCCAATCCGTCATAAGCCCATGGCAAATACCCGGTTCGCATGTGTTGAGGCGTGGCTCCGCTGGGGGGAAGAAAAAGGGTTCTGCTTCTATGAAAAAGATGGTTTCCTGCCCTCCAGGGGTGACATAGTTATCTACAATGATGTTATTCCGCCTGAGAATAAGCCTGCAAATACCCCATGGTATGACCATATCGGGATTATATTGTCTGTTGACGGTGATAAGCTACTTGTAGCCGAAGGGAACGTCAATAACAGGAATTATTCAGGTATAGTCGAGCGGGAAAGAAATGATCATATCGGGTGTTTTGTTCGAATTCCCGACGGTTACGAGTTCGATGGTTGGAAGTATGATTATAAAACTGAAAAACGGCTTGAGCAGTTATAAATACAAAATGAAGAATAATTACAAAAAACGAATAAAGAGGGTATGAAGACTTTTATGAAAATGAATTTTCAGGAGCTTTTCCAGAATATTGATGAAAGGACCGATATCGGTATCGGCCTGGAAATGCTCACTCCCCAAATATTAAACACAACTTTATGTGAATTAATCAATGATGAAAAGACAATTGAACAGCTCCTGAAATACCGCTCAGCCTTCCACATAACTTTATACAAGAAGCTGGGTGAACTGAACCGGGGTGAGATTTACGACTATTTGGCCGAGCATGTGCTGCTGGAATATATGGTGCCTTTAATTTCCCGATACATCGCAGTATATCCTTTAATGCCCGGCGCCTATTTTTACGGTGAATTTTTAATTATTCTTTTCCGCATGGATAAAGCCTTTTGGACTGAGCATGAAAGCTGGTATCTTTATTTTAAAGATATCGCCAAAAAGGCTCTGGATAGCGAAGAAGGCGGGAAGCTTGATAAAAGAGTTGCCTTTGAGCTTATGAAAAGAACGAGAAATTAGCAGCAAGTACAAAGTCCTCATGCTTGCTCACTTAAGGAGTGAATTATGTTAAAAAATATAATTTACTATCAATCCTAATTATGATTGGGATATAATTGGGATCATAACCCTGCGTCTTCCTGTGACTGTATACGCGAATTCTTCTTGGCAATGACTTACAACCAATTTCCTATTTTTGTTATACACGATTCTATAAAGGGTTCAGTAGTATCAGACCAACAGTAATTAACGCAAATCATAAATTATTCACCATCGATCCGCATCCAAACCTTCTACGTTTAATTATCAGGGAGGAAAAACAGCTTGAAAAAGTATTACTTTGCTTATGATGATCGTTATCGTGTATTGCATGAGGAGGGACTGCTGTGGTTTTCAGATATTCCGACTCCAGAATTGATTCAATGGATTAATTATAACAGTATCTCATCCAGTAATGAGCTGTGCGAGGTGGGGTGTGGCGAGGGCAGGGACGCACTCTATTTAAGCGATAGAAACTTTAAATTAACTGCAATTGATGCATCGGAGACTGCAATATTAAAATGCAGGGAGTTTTCAGGTAAAACCGGTTTAAATGTTGATTGGAAGGTAGCAGATGCCTTATTCGTGGGGGAGAGCGTCACAAAAAAATTTCATTGGGTTTATTCCATTGCAACGTTGCACATGCTTGTTGATGATTGTGATCGGAACCAGTTTTTAACGTCATTGTTCGGATTATTAAAGCCTGGTGGAAAGCTTCTTTTAGTAAACAAAGGCGATGGAAAGCAAGAAGTAAAAACAGACAGTGCTCATGCCTTTGAGCTTAGGGAAAGGGTTCATTCCGCTTCCGGCAAAAAAGTTATGGTTGCCGGTACTTCCTATCGAGCTGTGACCTGGGATTATCATACGAAGGAATTGGAAAATGCCGGGTTTTTTATTGAAAAAGCCATGAACACAAAAAATCATGAGTATGAGGGATGTATGACAGTCTATTTAAGCAGAAAGGCCTAACTCGAAATTATGATGAAGTATTTGCCATTTAAGAAGCACGAAAAAAGACATCCTGGATTTCTTGTTTTTAAAAAATATAAAAATAATTCTGAATGGAGTTGATAAGATGGCTGTACCGGAGAGGCCG
Organism: Bacillota bacterium; assembly: GCA_023424865.1. The sequence continues at coordinate 9,779 of JAFADM010000205.1, forward strand.
ATTATAAGAACAAACACTTTTGTTTAAAGTGAAGCCGGAACCTGGTCGGTTGAAAACGATGCAGAATCTATGAAGTGGCCTCTTGAATCTGGTATAATTTGAGTGGAAAAAAATTTCGGGTTTTTTTGCTTAAGAAATATAAGGCGAATGCAGATAATTTATTTTAAGCACAGGAGGAGACATGCAGGCAGGAGATAAAATAGAATTTGGCAGATACCAATGGCGCGTGCTTCACATACAAAATAATACGGCTTTGATTATAACCGAAGATATAGTGGAACAACGTCCTTACCACAATACGTATAAAGATATAACATGGGCAGAGTGTGATTTAAGGAAATACCTGAACGGTGATTTCTATAATCAATTCAATGAAGCAGATCAATCAAGGATTCTCTTAGTGACAAATAAAAATCTGGACAATCCGTGGTTTGGTACATTTGGCGGTGAAGATACACAAGACCGCATCTTTTTATTGGACATTGAGGATGTAGTATGCAGATATTTCGGTGACAGCAGTGAAATATTGCAAAACCGACGCAAAAATCAAAATTATTGGTTTAACACAAAAGACGAAAATAACTTCAAACGAATAGCAACGTTTAAGGGGCATAATTATTGGTGGTGGCTTCGGTCGCCTGGGCGCATAAGCCGTGTTGCTGCGTATATTCACGGTGCTCCGGATGGTTTTGTGGGAATAAATGGAAATAGCGTTTTCTTCCGTAGCTTTGGTCCGGAACGCGACGGCGGCGTCCGTCCTGCCTTATGGCTGAAATTGTAATTCCTGTTTGCTTTTATAAAGCGGCAAGATGTTTTTCCAGCTCATTAAAGTCCTCAAAGCGCATGATAGACACGCATTGCTCCTCAAGCAGCTTCTCGAGCGCGGCCTGATGTGCCTTTGCATGTTCAGCTATTTTTGATAAATCCTTGGGGTCGTACCCACTAACTAGGTCGGGCAGGGAATTAAGCTCAATGCCGGTATACTTTGTAGCCTCTTCAATTTCGTGTACAAGCTCCACACTGGCAAACAATGCGGTCACAGGGTCGTTTATTTCGCAGGCGTGAGCAATTTTATTATAGGCGTTTATCATTTCCTCATACTGCTGTGACCAGTTATTTTTGAAAGACCTGGGCTGGGTATGCAAAATGCCCTCATCCTTAATATACTTATGCGTGATCTCTATTAAAGCGGCGAAAGAGGATATGATTTCATTTTTATCATTGCTGTAAAAAGCCGTGTTGTAGAGTTCTTTAAAGTGTTGTGGAACAAGCGGCATTGCAAGGATCTCGTTGAGCAGCTTACCGCGGCCTCTTTTTATGGATACTCCGTTTAAAAGCGCAATGGCTTGCCCTAATTTATAAATTAAGCCAATGGCATGATATCTCGTTTCTGGCAATCCTCTTGCATTGATGAGGGAGACCAGATCGATGCACGCACTATCAAGCTGTTCTCCAGCCTTGCTTAATAAGTGGGGTCTGTCGCTCACATCAAGCGCTTTTGCTTTTAGCCTGTCCCAGTGTTCCCTATCCTCATCAGTAGCACAATACAGTAACTGCCCCTCGGTGATGATGGATACGATACGCTCCTCATGACTGGCTATTCTCTCAAGCCTTTCCCAAGACAATGCCCAAAAATCATATCCGATTCCATCAATTATAAAAGTAAATCCGAGGTTAAACCCACGCTTGGTTTTGGGGACGAAGAACATATCCAAATCAGAGCGCTCATGGGTGTCGTTATAGATGGTCGAGCCCATTATTACCAATAACGAAATATCATCGGTATAATCCCTTTTGATTTTTTCTATGAGCAATTCGGCTGCTTTTATCGGTTTCATCGCTTTTCTCCTCAAAATATGGAATACATCTTTTCCTTTTATCGGAATCATTTACTCTTAACCAGTGTTTTATAAATATAAGAATTTAATAATTATAGGAGGTTAATTGTACTTGAAACGTATCAGTTTTTATCAGTTCTGGTTAGATTTGAATAAGTCTAAGGCCCCTCAACAAAGGTACTGCCGTTATTAGTTTTGCAGTGGCTATATTTTGAATAACTTCTATGGATTTATTATAGTCTTGCTTTTTC